>CAZTCE010000008.1:0-15914 GCA_964612205.1 uncultured Eubacteriales bacterium
CTATATATCTTTCGAATCACTAGGGAAGAAATGAAAAAAGAAAAAATAATTCAATCAATAAAGTATTTACAAATTGAAAAATAATGTATAAACTAATATAGAGGTGAGCATAAATGCTAAAGAAAAAAGATGGTTATTCGTTAGTGGTTTTGATAATTGCAATTACGGTTATAATTATTTTAACTACTACGGCGGTAATATCTATAAAGAATATTGACAAAGATAAAGAAGTATCAAAATTTATGTCAGATTTGCAAGAGGTTAGACAATATACTTTGGAATACTTTGCTAAAAATAGTTCTTTGCCTATCTTGCTAAAT
Source organism: uncultured Eubacteriales bacterium (assembly GCA_964612205.1). GTDB lineage: Bacteria > Bacillota > Clostridia > TANB77 > UBA1234 > UBA1234. The sequence continues at coordinate 321 of CAZTCE010000008.1, forward strand.
TCAAATGGTGAGGAAGAAAATATCGAAGACTCATTTTATCAATTGTTAAAAGATAATGATTCGCTTTCTCAAATAAATGAAGATGATATCGGTGGATATTATAAAGTTGACCTATCAAAGCTTGGCAAAATTCATCTGCAAGATAAAGATAGAGGATATATCCTAAACCAAGGAACTTTGAATATTTATGTTGAGAATCCTTTTGAATATAATGGTGTCAAATATTATACTATAACACCAGAATTGTCGGGAAAAGACGTAGTGCAATATGAAAGTGTTCCTTTCGATGTCGTAATCATGGGCAATCCAATTACTTGGAGCGAAGATGCTGAAATACTTGTTTCAGTTACAGATATTTCTTTTTCTGGGGATATGGATGGTTGGAATTTTAAATGGATTCAAGGTTCAGGAGATGCTACAACTTTTAAAGATGGTGAAAACATAAATTTCTTTACTTATGGTGAAACGATAACTTTATACGAAAATGGAATATATACAATTTATGTTGAAAGTCCTGAACATAAGATTGTTACCAGAAAAATCATAATATCTAAAATTGATGATAGACTTCCAACTGTAAAATATAATAGTGGTGAACTTTTTATTGATGATGCGGAAACTGGTGTAAAGACAATTAGATATAAAATTAAAGAAACAGCCAACCATGAAATTAGTAGTGAAGCAAGAGAAAATTTTAAAAAATATTATACTGCTAGCAGAGAAGAAGCTGATGATAGCTTGGAAGAAAAATTATCAAAATATCTTTGGGGCGAAGAGAATATAAAAGGTGAAACAATTGAAGAATATGTTAAATCGTATGAAGAGTATACAGAAAAAATCAAACCATATAATGACATAATTAACGACGTTAATTCTTCAAGTGGAGAAAAAGAAAATGCCAGAGCTTCAATTAAAGTAGTAAATGAATCATATCCGCAATTTGCTTATGACAACAATCCATTTCCTAATACTGAACGAAATATAGTTTTGTATGTTGAAGATATGGCAGGAAATCAGATGGTTTATAGTGCAGTAACAAGAAATGAACTGTTGAATTCTAGATATGTTTTAGTTGGTGGAAATTCACTTACTAATGCAAAAATTATTATAAATAATAATGAAACATATACCAATGATGGAACACTTAAACTTCATTTGAGAGCGAGAGGTGCAAGTTATGTGTTCATAACTTGTGAGAGAGGTGCTTTACCTACTTGGAAAGAATTCGAAAATGAAAATGAGACTTTATTAGTTTCAGGTGATGGCGAAAAAATAGTATACGCGTTTTTCAAAGATTTATCTGGCAAAGTTGTTAGTTGTTTCGATAAAATAATTCTAGATCAAACACCACCTTCAGACACTGCACCAACTGTTTCAGGAAGTTTAACAAATCTTGAAATAGTATGCAATCAAACTGATTCAAAAATCGTTGACGAAGTTGAAACGCAATCTGGAATTTCGGAAATATTATATGGAATTGCGAAAAGCACTGATGAATCTTATAATTGGTACTCTTCGCTTGATAGCATTCCAAATTTAACAAAAGGAGTAGAGTATCGAATTGTTACAAAAGCAAAAGATAAAGCCGGAAACGAAAAAATTTCTAAAGCTTTAGAAGTTGCAACAGATTATTTTGATAATTTTGCGATAACCATAAATAATGGTGCAATGTATACAAATAGCAGGGACGTAAATTTAAAATTGAAGACTCAAAATTCTGAGCAAATGTTTATAACAGAAACCAGGAATGCGACACCGGTTTGGGAACCGTTTAATAGAAACAAGACATATCAATTATCAGCTGGCGATGGTAAAAAAGTTGTATATGCATATTACAAACTTACAACAGGAATTGAAGAGGTACAAGCTGAGATAATTTTGGACACGATAGAACCAACAACCGCAGCACCTAGCATTCCGAATAATTTGCATAATTTTAATATTGTTTCAAATCAAACAGATACTCTTTCTGGAATAGAAAAAACTTTATATGGCACAAGAAATAATGGGGCAACAACTTATACCTGGTATGAGAATGTTAGTGAAGTCCCTAGAAATTTTGAAGAAGATACAACATATATTTACGTAACAAAAGCAATTGATAAAGCAGGTAATGAGTCTATTTCTGCTGAAAAGGAAATAAAGACCGGAACTAAGCCATTAGAAGATAATATTGCTGTGGGTGATTATATAGATATTGATTTTGAAGAAAAAACTTATACAACTAATGCTAGTGCAACGGGTTCGCCTTCACAAAATTTACAGACTAACAAAGATGTAAATTGGCAAGTGTTAAATATTGATCAAAATACCGGCGAAATTTTAATTGTATCTGATGGATTTGCAAATTATGATATTAGATTAGCTGGCATTGAGGGATATATGAATGGACCTAGAATATTAGATGAAATTTGTAGCACATTATATAATAGTGAAGAGCTTGGAATTAAGGCAAGGTGCATCAAATTGGAAGACTTAAATAAAGCGTTAGGTGTTAATCCAACATCTAGTGGTAAATATGCTTTTTATCCGTATAACGAATACCCAGGGACAGGAACTTATAATAGTGTTTACAAAAACATTAGGGCAACCAATACTGATACTCGTTTTTATGTATCAGATAGTGGCGGAAATGAATATACTGATACTTCAAATGGCTTTAAATATAAAAAACCAACTTCTACTAATCCGGTATGCATAACTCAGACATACATAAAATATGATTTACCGAATACCGAAATTGCAAATAAAATTAAAGATTTATTAAGAAACAAATCAGGTGCTTCAACAGATTTTAAAGAGTCATGGGGATGGACAACCACTCAAGCGAATTATGTAGGTGAGTATCCTACTGATGGATCATTTGTTGGTTATGGCTTACAAGCTATAACGACTGAGCGCGTTAGTTACTATTCATTGTATAGTACAAATGGTGAAGATTATGCACCAGAAAATGTTGGATTAAGACCAATAATTGTATTAGACATTGATGATTTAGATATTGATATAAATTATTTAAATCAAGATGGTGCAAGTGCTGAGAATGCTTGGAACTTGACAAAAAAATAGGTTAAGAAAACATTTGACATCTGTTGTAAACGGTGGTAAAATTTAAGCATTGGTGTAAGGACAAAGTAAATTATTAGAACTTCCTTTAGAGATGGTTTGTCACCGGCTGAAAGCAAACCTAGGATATATAATTGAAAAACTACCCTTAAAAAGCATCGGCGTTGATTACGTTATAATCACTAATTAAGATAAAATTAGGATGGAACCGTGTTTATAAAAGTTATGAGCACTCCTAATGTTTTGCAAAAAGCAAAGCATCAGGAGTGCTTTTGTTTTTGCAATTCTTAACTTTTTATATAAAGAATAAAGGAGGAAATTTTAATGATTAAAATCACATTAAAAGATGGCTCTATTATGGAGCAAGAAGCTGGTTTGTCTATTTTTGAGGTGGCTCAAAAAATTAGTGAAAGGCTAGCAAAAGTTGCTACTTCTGCACTTTTAAACGGTGAAGTTGTAGATTTAAGAACTGTATTAAACGAAGATTGTTCACTTAGCATTTTGACTTTCGATGATGAAGAGGGAAAAGGTGCTTATCGACACACAACTTCGCATGTTATGGCACAAGCTGTAAAAAGATTATTTCCAAATGCAAAACTTGCAATAGGACCTTCTATTGAAAACGGTTTTTATTATGATTATGATGTAGAAAAACCATTTTCACAAGAAGATTTAGAAGCAATAGAAAAAGAAATGAAGAAGATTTGTGAAGAGAATCTACCTTTAGAAAGATTTACTCTTTCTAGAGATGAAGCTTTAAATTTGATGAAAAAATTAGACGAGCCATACAAGGTTGAGCTAATTGAAGATTTACCAGAAGGTGCAGAAATATCTTTCTACAAACAAGGCGACTACGTTGATTTATGTGCAGGGCCACATCTTATGAGCACAGGATTAGTTAAAGCATTCAAACTAACTTCTTCTTCTGGTGCATATTGGAGAGGCAACGAAAATAATAAAATGCTTCAAAGAATTTACGGAACATCATATCCTAAAAAAGCCGATTTAGATGCATATTTAAATATGATCGAAGAAGCTAAAAAGAGAGATCATAGAAAACTTGGTAAAGAATTAGAATTATTTTTCTTCGATGAAACTGCACCAGGAATGGCTTATTGGCTTCCAAAAGGCTTTACAATGATGAATGTTTTAATCGATTTTTGGAGAAAAGAACATAAAAAATATGGATACCAAGAATTTTCAGGTCCTCAATTAAATAGCAGTGTGCTTTGGAAAACATCTGGTCACTGGGATCACTATAAAGAAGACATGTTTGTTTTGACAGATGTTGACGGAAATGAACAAGCATTAAAGCCTATGAATTGCCCTAATTCAATTAAAGTTTATCAAACAAAAATGAGAAGCTATAAAGATTTACCACTTCGTTTTAACGACATTGATGTTATTCACAGAAACGAAAAATCGGGTCAATTAAATGGATTATTTAGAGTTAGAATGTTTAGACAAGACGATTCACACAACTATGTTAGAGAAGACCAAATTGGTAGCGAAATAAAAAGCATTTTGGAACTTACTCAAAAATTATATTCCGTTTTTGGTTTAGAATATGTTTTAACATTATCTACAAGACCAGAAGACTATATGGGCGAGTTAGAAACTTGGAACAAAGCAGAAGCTGACCTTAAAAAAGTTATGAATGAAATTTGTGGAGATGATAATTACAGAATAAATGAAGGCGATGGTGCTTTTTATGGTCCAAAGATAGATATAAAAATGAAAGACTGCTTGGGTAGAGAATGGCAAATGGGCACAGTTCAACTTGATTTCCAATTGCCACAAAGATTTGATTTATACTACATTGATGAAAATGGTGAAAAGAAAACTCCAATTATGATTCATAGAGCAATATTTGGTTCATTCGATAGATTTATTGGAATTATCACAGAACATTTTGCAGGAGCTTTCCCAACATGGCTTGCACCTGTACAAGTTAAAGTGTTACCAATTTCAACAGAAAAACATGCTGATTATGCAAGAAAATTAGTTGATGAATTAACTGAGAAAGGTTTCAGAGTTGAAATTGATGATAGAAATGAAAAAATCGGTTACAAAATCAGAGAAGCACAAATGGCTAAAGTTCCATATATGCTTGTTGTTGGAGATAAAGAAATTGAAAACAACGAAGTTGGTGTGCGTGCTAGAAAAGACGGCGATTTAGGTGCCATGAGTGTAGCTGCTTTTGAAGAAAAACTTGCTGAAGAAGTAAAAACATTTGCAAGATAAATTTGTATAAAATTAAAATGCCACGATATTAGTTTCGTGGCATTTTTGTTGATTTATTTATACTTAAATTTGTTATTTGGATTTTATTGATGTTGTGAGATGAGTGGTTGAAGAAAAAGTAGTATGTCTTTTCAAAAATTAAATTAGAAACATAAGAAAAATATGGAATTTGAGTATTACAATTGTTGTGAAACATATGGAAATGCTTAGCGAAATCGTTAATGAGAGAGGTTTTAGAGGAGAATTAATGTATTTTGGCTGTGAAGTGAACTCTGAAAAAGCTTTAACCCAAAATCATTAATAACATTAGAAACAGTAAAGAGAACATTGGAACTTGCCAAAAAATGGAATAAAGACGACAATATCTTATATTTGTGGTATAGACAGTATAGAAGACATGATAGAAGGCTTTACTTTTTTTGAAGGATAGTTTCTCTGCTTTTCCAATTATAAATGTGTTTCAAACACAAACCTTTTCATCAATAGAATCGGAGACTGGTTCTGGTGATATACATATTCATTTAGTTATAATAGATACAATGCGATATTCTGAATTTCTTATATTAAAGGACTATTTATTAAATAATCCAGATGAGGCAAAAAAATATTCAGATTTTAAGAAACAGATTGTTGAAAATGGAATTACAGATAGGAAAGAATATAAAAAAGTAAAAAGTGAGTATGTAACCGAATTGCTTAATAGGGCAAAAGAATGGAATAAAAATATATAATTTATAGGAGTTTAGTTATTATGAATAACAAAAAACTACAATATATTTATATAGACATGTAGAAACTAATTGGAATGTAGAGGACAGGATAACCGGGCAAATGGAGGAAATTCACACTGCATTTACAGAAAATGGTATTAAACAAATTGAAAGATTAATTACACCCTTTATTATTGCCTATTAACAAATACTAATTTATGTGATATAATAAATTCCGTTTAGAACTACCTTGTACCGCTTGTTCCGTCTAGGTTTCGTGAGTTCTGAAAATAGATTTTGGTGACCGAATTCGTAAAATGAACCCAATTCGTATACATAACAACATAGTGAGTTTTTCTACGAGTTAGATTTCTTTACGAATTTTGGGTTAATAGTGGTCGTATGAGAAAAACGAAAAAGGAGAAAAAATGTTTAAATTACACTCGAAATTTGAGCCGACTGGTGACCAACCAGAGGCGATAAAAAGTTTAGTTGATGGAATTAAAAAAGGTGAAAAGTATCAGACTTTACTTGGAGTAACTGGAAGTGGTAAAACTTTTACAATGGCTAATATAATCGAAAAAGTGCAAAAACCAACACTTATTTTAGCACATAACAAAACACTAGCTGGACAGCTTTATTCTGAATTCAAAGAGTTCTTCCCAGAGAATGCAGTTGAGTATTTTGTCTCATACTACGATTATTATCAGCCAGAAGCATATATGCCCCAAACAGACACATATATTGAAAAAGATTCTGCTGTAAATGAAGAAATAGATAAGCTCCGCCACTCTGCAACTGCTGCACTTTTTGAACGAAAAGACGTAATTATTGTGGCGAGTGTTTCATGTATCTATGGACTTGGTGATCCTGAAGATTATAGCGGACTTACGTTATCATTAAGACCAGGTATGGAAATTGGAAGAGATAAGCTTTTGCGTGATTTAATAGATAGACAATATGATAGAAACGAACTTGAATTTACTCGTGGAAAGTTCAGAGCAAAAGGTGATACAGTTGAAATTTATCCTTCAAATGAAAATGAAAAAGCAATTAGAATAGAATTTTTTGGAGATGAAATTGAAAAAATTTCTGAAATAAATCCGTTAACTGGTCAAAAAATTGCTGTTAGAAATCATGTGCTTATTTTTCCTAACTCTCACTATGCAACGTCAAAAAACAAAATGGAAAAAGCAATTGTTACAATTGAGCAAGAATTAGAAGAAAGAATTAAATATTTCAAAGACAATGAAAAATTGATTGAGGCACAACGAATTGAACAAAGAACTAATTTTGATATCGAGATGATGCGTGAAACTGGGTTCTGCCAAGGAATAGAAAACTATTCAAGGCATATTAGTGGAAGAAAAGCGGGCAGTGCTCCTTATACGTTAATCGATTATTTTCCAAAAGATTTTCTTATGCTTATTGATGAATCACACGTGACAGTGCCACAAGTTAGGGCTATGTATAATGGCGATCGAGCAAGGAAAAACACGTTGGTTGACTATGGATTTAGACTTCCTTCGGCTTATGATAACAGACCACTTACATTTGAAGAATGGGAAAGTAAAATTAATAAAGTTATTTTTGTGAGTGCTACTCCTGCTGAATATGAAGAAAAGCATTCCCAAAATACTGCGGAGCAAATCATCAGACCGACTGGACTTTTAGATCCTAAGATTGAAGTAAAACCTTTAGATAATCAAGTGGACGATTTAATTGAACAAATCCGTGAAACTACTGAAAAAGGCGAAAGAGTTTTAGTAACAACACTTACTAAAAAAATGGCGGAAGATTTAACTGCATATTTAAAAGAAATAAATATAAAAGTAACGTATATGCATTCTGATGTTGATACTTTGGAAAGACTTAAAATTCTTAAAGAATTGCGTCAGGGCAAATATGATGTTTTAGTTGGCATTAACTTATTAAGAGAAGGTTTAGACTTACCTGAAGTTTCACTTGTTGCCATACTTGATGCAGATAAAGAGGGATTTTTGCGAAGTGAACGTTCATTAATTCAAACGATTGGACGTGCCGCTAGAAATGTTAATGGAAGAGTTATAATGTATGCTGATGAGCTTACTGATTCTATGGAAAAGGCGATAAAAGAAACAAATAGAAGAAGGAAAATCCAAATGGAATATAATAGGGTTCACGGAATCGTTCCACAAACAATAAAGAAAGATATTCGTGAAGACATTAAGGCAACAATAATTGAGGAAACAGCTGAAAAATATAATGTTTCTAAAGATACTGATATCAAAGAATTGATTGATAATTTAACGACTAAAATGCTTGAGCATGCACAAAAGATGGAATTTGAAGAGGCTGCCAAACTTCGTGACCAAATTAAGGAGCTTGAAAATTTGGCGTAGTTTGATTGAAAAATAATTAATGCAATGTTAGAATAAACTTGATGGTAAATAAAATTTTGGAGGTATTTATGAAAAGAAAAATTATTAGTATTGCTGGAGATTTAGGAAGTGGTAAAACAACTGTTACGAAACTTATGCAAAGAGATTTAGACTATGAAATTTATCGAAATGGCACATATTTTAGGAAGCTTGCACTTGAGCATAATATGAGTGTTACAGAGTTTAACATATATGTTGAAGCGCATCCTGAAATTGATAGGCAAATTGAACAAAGTGCAAAAGAATATGCAGAAAATCACGAAAATTTAATAATTGATGCAAGGCTTGGTTGGTATGCTGTTCCTGATTCTTTCAAAATATATTTGACTGTCGATTTAGACGAATCTGCACGCAGAGCTTTTAATGATCCTGAAAGAAAGGCAACTGAAAATTTTTCAACAATCGAAGAACAAAAAAACGATATTAAGAAAAGATTTGAACTTGAAAATGAGAGATATTTTAATCTTTATGGTGTTCATAAAGAAGACCTTTCTAATTATGATTTTGTTCTTGATACAACAAATTTAACACCAGAAGAAGTTAATCAAAAAATAATTGAAGCATATAAAAATTGGTTAGAAAATTAATTATGAAAAGGGAAAAAATTGAATTTTAGCGTTATTGACATAACTACATTGAAAATGGTATAATACTGACGTTTTAGAGAGTATAATTTTTAAGAGAGGTATTTTTAATGGAGCAACCAATAAGATATGAATTAATAAAGAAAGATGCAAAAACTGGAGCAAGGCGTGGAAGAATTTATACTCCACACGGCGTAATTGAAACCCCAGTTTTTATGCCTGTTGGAACGCAAGCAACAGTAAAAGCCATGACTCCTGATGAACTTAAAGAAATGGTAAAGGCAAAAATAATTTTATCTAATACTTATCATTTATATTTAAGACCTGGTGATGAGCTTGTAGCAGAAGCGGGAGGGCTTCATAAGTTTATGAATTGGGATGGAGCTATTTTGACTGATAGCGGTGGATTTCAAGTGTTTAGCTTGGCTGATTTGAGGAATATAAGTGAAGAGGGTGTTAAATTTAAATCACATTTAGATGGCTCTTCTCATTTTATTTCACCTGAAAAATCTATGTCTATTCAAAATAATTTAGGTTCAGATATTATGATGGCGTTTGATGAATGTTGTCCATATCCTGCAAGTTATGAATACACAAAAGCATCTATGGAAAGAACAACTCGTTGGGCAAAACGTTGTTTAGAAGCACACAAAAATCCAGATAAGCAAGGTTTATTTGGAATTGTTCAAGGTGGAATGTATAAAGATTTGCGTCAAGAGAGTGCTAAACAGTTGGTTGAATTGAATTTTCCAGGTTATGCTGTTGGCGGTTTAAGTGTTGGTGAACCAGCTGAGCTTATGTATGAAGTTTTAGAAAATACAACGCCGTTTTTGCCTGAAGATAAACCAAGATATTTAATGGGTGTTGGAACACCAGATTATTTGATAGAGGCTGTTTTACGTGGTATTGATATGTGTGATTGTGTTCTTCCAACAAGAATTGCTAGAAATGGAACAGCAATGACATCTCACGGAAAAGTTGTAGTTAGAAATGCAACTTATGAAAGAGATTGGACACCGCTTGATAGCGAGTGCGATTGTTATACTTGCAAGAATTTCACAAGAGCATATATACGTCATTTAATTAAGGCGGGAGAAATTTTGGGTGCAAGACTTTTATCAATACATAATTTAAGATTTTTGGTAAGACTAATGGAAAATGTAAGAGAAGCAATCGAACAAGACAGACTTACAGAGTTTAGAAATGAATTTTATAAAAATTATTATAACAAATAAATATCTTACCTTTTGAGAGGAGATAGAAAATGGATTCACTAGCAAAGATTTTGCCTAAGATGAGAAAATTTGAAGATTATATAAATGATGTCAAAAAAGACAATTTTCCAATAACACTTTCTGGCTTGTCAGATAGCCAGAAAGTGCATTTTGCGTATTCGACAAGATTTTACACAGAAAGACCAATTTTAATTGTTACTTATAATGATATTCAATTGAAGAAATTAGTTGAAGATTTTAAGTTTTTTGATCAAGATGAAATTCTTGTTTTTCCAAAAAGAGAAATTGTTTATTATGATATTGACACGATGAATAAAGACGTTACTATGGATAGGCTTAGCATTTATACAAAGCTTTATGAAAGTAATGCAAAAGTTATTTTGACAACTATTGAAGCATTGATGCAAAAGACTATATCTAAAAATAAATTGTTTGAAAAAGTTTTGCAACTTGAAACGGGAAAAGAAATATCTTTAGAAAATCTTAAAGAAATGTTAAGCGAGCTTGGTTATGAAAGAACTGCTATGGTAGAGGGACGTGGACAATACACAGTTCGTGGTGGAATTATAGATTTCTTTCCACTTACAACAAAAAATCCTGTCAGAGTAGAGTTTTGGGGCGATGAAATTGATTCTATTAGGCTCTTCGATAGTGATACGCAAAGAACAATAGAATCTATAAAAGATATAAGTGTTTTTCCAGCGGAGGAGTTTTTAATTGATAGGAATGAGTTAGAAAAAATTGGTCAGAAGATATTAGCTGAAAACCCAAATGCTATTTCAGATGTTGAGGCTATTGTTAACGGAAATTATTTAACCAAGGTAGATAAATATTTTGAGTTCTTCTATAATGAAACTTCTGATTTGTTAGATTACATTGGCAAAAATACTATTTTATTTTTGGATGAACCTTCCAGAATTGTTTCAAAAGCACAATCTATTGAATATGAAAACGGTGAAATTGTAAAGCAATATATAGAAAAAAATAAGATTATCCCAAGCTACACGGAAGCGATGACTTCTTATGAAGATCTTAATTATAAACTGAGTACGAAAAATATTATTAATTTGGAACGTACAGATATTATGCATGCGAAAAGAAATGGATACAGTTTTAACTGTAGGGAGGTCAACTTTTTTCGTGGTCAAGTGGATATATTTGTACAGGAAATACAGGAATATTTAGAAAATAATAAAACAGTTTTGATACTTGGCGGAACTTTATCAAAGGCTAGAGGGCTCGCAACGATGCTATTAGAGCATAATGTTCCTGCCACTTTTTTAGAAAATGTTGATATTCAATTTTTATTACCTGGCAAAGTTGTGGTAACCACAGGAACACTATCAGAGGGTTTTGAATATTGTGATTTGGATTTGATTGTTGCAGTTGAAGGCGTTGGAATAAATAAAGAAACCACTAAGAGAACGTTTAAACCACAAATATTTAAAGAAAGCAAAAAAGTTGTTTTTGCCGATTTGAATATTGGCGATTACATTGTACATTCGGTACACGGAATTGGACAATATATTGGAATTCATACACTTACAGTTGATGGAATAAGAAAGGATTATATAAAGCTAAAATATAAAGAAGATGATGTTTTATATATTCCTACAAACCAATTAGACAATATTCGAAAATACATTGGTAATGGCGATACTGCACCAAAGCTTAATAAACTTGGTAGCAAAGATTTTGCTAAAACAAAAGCGAAGGTAAAGGCTGCACTTAAAGATATTGCAAAAGGTTTAATTGATTTATATGCCAAAAGACAACAGCAAAAAGGCTATAAATTTTCACCAGATACTGTTTGGCAAACTCAGTTTGAAGAAGCGTTCCCTTATGAAGAAACAGAAGATCAATTAAGGTGTATTGAAGAAGTGAAAAAAGATATGGAAAGTGAACGTCCTATGGATAGACTTCTTTGCGGAGATGTTGGATATGGTAAGACTGAAGTTGCTATAAGGGCTGCTTTTAAAGCTGTAATGGACGGAAAGCAAGTGGCTTATTTAGTTCCAACGACTGTTTTAGCAGATCAGCAATTCAACGATTTTAGAAATAGGATGAAAGATTTTCCAATCAAATTAAATGTTTTAAACAGATTTAAATCGACTAGAGATAAAAATGAAATTTTAAGGCAGCTTAGAGCAGGCGAGTTAGACATTGTTATTGGAACTCACAGACTTGTACAAAAAGATGTTACTTTTAAAGATTTAGGTTTATTGATAATTGATGAGGAGCAACGTTTTGGTGTTAAACATAAAGAAGCGATTAAGGAGTTAAAAAATAATGTTGATGTTCTGACAATGACTGCCACACCAATTCCTAGAACATTGCACATGTCAATTGTTGGAATTAGAGATATGAGTGTTATTTATGAACCACCAAAAAATAGAGTCCCTGTTCAGACTTATGTTTTAGAATATGATGAAGAAGTTATAAGAGAAGCGATTATTAAAGAATTAGAAAGAGAAGGCCAAGTTTTTTATTTGTACAACAGAGTTGAAGGAATTGAAAAAAGGGTGAGTGAATTATCAAGGTTAATTCCTGAAGCTAGAGTTGGATTTGCTCATGGGCAAATGGATGGAAGGCAGCTTGAAGATATAATGAAAGCTTTTATAGATAAAGAGCTAGATGTAATTGTTTGCACAACCATTTTGGAGTCTGGAATTGATATTCCAAATGCCAATACAATAATAATTGAAGATGCAGATAGATTAGGGTTAGCACAACTTTATCAAATTCGAGGAAGGGTTGGAAGAAGTGATAGGAACGCCTACGCATATATAACATATAGGCGAAACAAACTTTTATCAGAAACTTCTGAAAAGCGATTAAAAGCGATTAAAGAGTTTACGGAATTTGGCTCGGGTTTCAAGATTGCACTTAGGGATTTAGAAATCAGAGGTGCAGGAAATATTTTAGGACCTGAACAGCATGGCCACATGGAAGCTGTTGGATATGAGATGTATTGTAAACTTTTAGAAGAAGCTGTAAAAGAAATGAATGGCGAAACTGTTACAGAAACTGTTGACACACAAATAGACTTGAAACTTACAGCATATATTCCGGATTCATATATCGAAAATACAAATCAAAAAATTGAGGTTTATCAAGACATTGCAAATATTTCAGATGAAGAACAAATACTTGATATAACGGATGAGCTTATTGATAGATATGGCGAAATACCAAATGAAAGTGTTAACTTATTAGAAATTGCTAGAATAAAAATTTATGCTAGAGCTTTAAAAGTTTTGAGCATAATTCAAAAGGGGCAAAATGTTGTTATACAATTTAGCAATGAGGAATTTATAGTAGATAAGGTTCAACTTATCGTGGATGCATACAAAGGAAATGTTCTTTTTTCTACGGGTGTGTCACCATATTTAACATTAAAGTTGCAAAGTGGAAAAGATAGTGATATATTAAATGAGGTATTAAATTTACTTAAGATAGTGAAAGGATGATTTTAGATGGATAAAAAAACAGGAATAGTAGTATTAATTTTAGGAGTTATAATAGCAGTTTTGATTTTTGTAGCATTTGGTCTTGAAACAGGCACACCACAACTTTCTTCAGATGAAATTCTTAGAATTAACAATGAAGTTTATAGCAGAAGCGAATTTGAAACATATTTAAAATATGTTTTGTTTGAAAATGATGGAAAAGTTGAAATTGACGAAGACGAACATGCTAATGATTTAGCATCAGGAATTTCAAAAGAAGAAATTTTTAAATCAGATGCTTTGAATGAATTTTATGATTTAAAAGTTTACGGAATTTTAGCAGTTCAAAAAAACATAGAAATTGAAAGTGGCGATTTAGAAGAAATCAAAAATGATTTTGAAACAGATAAAGATAAGATATTGGCAACAGGCTTAACAGAAGAAGATTATATTTCTATAAAGAAAGCTGAAAAAATAAAAGAAACAGTTTCATATAATCCTGCCGAATATTTAGAATTACCAGATGGCGTTTATGAAGAATTTATCGAGCAATTTTCTGGAGATGATTTGAAATCATACTCATATAGAGTTTTACATGTAAACTACGAAGAAGACACGGTTTCAGGAGAATCTTCAGGTGAAGTTGTGCTTGGAAACAAATCAGAAAAGAAAGAATTTGTTGAAGGTTTAATTGCAAGAGTTAAATCAGGAGAATCTTTTGAAAAAATTTCTGAAAGTGGAGATAACAGAATTTATTACACAGGTACAGGAATTGCCTTCGGCAAAAATAATCTTGAACATACAACAGGAATTCTTTTAAAAGACAAATTAATGAATGATGATTTATATGAAAAAGCAAAAGTTTTAAATTCAGGTGAAATGACTGAAATAGTTGATGTTGAAGGTGCGTTTGAAGTTTTATATATGGAAAATGTTGAAGAGGGATTTGTTGGCGAAGCGAAAGAAGAACTTATCCAAGTTATGATTTCACAATATGCTGAAGACCTTATCTACTCTGTTGTAAAGGCACAAGAAGTTAATTCATCTGCACTTACAAGAATAAAAATTAAATAAGGATGAAAAATATGATAACAAGTAAAACTAATGAATTAATAAAACATATTAAATCTTTGCATCAAAAAAAATATCGTGATGAATTTAGCGAATATTTTGTTGAAGGCAAAAAGCTTGTGCTAGAAGCTATTGAGGAGAAAGTTAATATTGTAAAAATAGTGATTTGCAATGAGCTATTCAGTGAAAATTTTAATTTTCCTAAATACGATGTAGAGTATGTAAATGAAAATGTTTTTAATTTTATCTCTGACACAAAAACTCCGCAAGGAATTTTGGCAGTTATAAAAAAAGACAAGAAAACTGAAATCTCAGGAGATGTTATTTTTGCTTTAGACGACATACAAGATCCAGGAAATTTAGGAACAATCATTAGAACTTTAGATTGTGCTGGAATTAACACATTGCTACTTTCAGAAGGAACAGCCGATGTGTACAACCCTAAAACAATCAGAAGCACAATGGGGGCAATATATCGAGTTAATGTACTTGATAATTTGAATTTGATTTCAGAATTGCAAAAATTGAAATGCAGTGGATACAAAATAGTTATAACTCATTTGAACACAAACAAAAAACATTATGATTTAGATTTTAGCGAAAAACTTGTTATTGTTATTGGTAATGAAGCAAAAGGCGTTAGCGATGCTATAAATGATTTAGCAGACATTAGAGTTAAAATTCCAATGCTTGGCAAAACAGAAAGTTTAAATGCAAGTGTCGCAGCAAGCATAATAGCTTATGAAAATGTAAGGTATAAGGGAAATAAAAATTAAAAAATTAAAATGAAGCAGATAATTAAATCGGCTTCATTT
>CAZTCE010000009.1:0-15294 GCA_964612205.1 uncultured Eubacteriales bacterium
GCTTTATATAAACTTGGATACAAAAAAGAAAATGCTAAAATAATGAATGCGGAAGATGTATATTTAATGTATGGAATTGATTTAAATTTATATTCAGAATTAAAATTTTAATAAAAATAAATTGCGTGTACGCAATTTGAATGAAAGGGGAATAGACATGAAGATTTCTTACCTGATGATAAAACCTGATGGCTTGCGGTATTTGTTTGAGATTGAACAGCTAATTACTACTGAAGGATTTGAGATTTGCGGAAGGTATTCTGTGTATAATTGGGAGGAGGTTGCAAAGCAAATATATGCAAAGTCGGTAAGTGAACATGATGAAGTTTTCGAAAAAGAATTTTTGGGACATATTTGGCTTAATAAATATCTTTTCGGAAATTACGCTATCGTGATATTATTGAGGTATAACAATTTGGAGAATAAGCAACTTTTGGAACAGATTATGCGACTGAAATTAAAAATCCGGAAACGTTTTAATGCGAGCAAGAACGGAACATTTATAGTAGCTTTAGATATGAACAAAATAAATTTGACATCTGATTTGATTTCATCATCTAATTTGGTATTACAGACAGAGAATGGAATAATAACATTTGATGATAATATTTCTCAATGCGGGAAATTTAGCTCTTTTTATTTTCAATATGTTCATTGTCCAGATCCAATAGTTGATGAAGCACAAAATGAATTGACTATTTTGAAACGAATGGCGGTTATTTCAGAACATAATTTGATTTGTGATGAAGAATGGAACAAAATAAAGTGCATAATAGAAAGATTGGGGGAATCGGTATGAAGGAATGGTTGGAACTATATAATGATGAAATATCTGAAGCTGGAGGAATTTTTCAATATTATCAAAATAAGGTTTCGAGTAAAAAGAAACTGATTAAGATAATAATGAAACATTTACCAAGTAATGGTTCTGTTTTGGAAGCTGGTTGTGGCACAGGAGTCTTGGCTACGTATCTAGCAACGCAAGGCTTTAGTTCTTACGGAATTGATAATGAAATTCAGATGATTAATCTTGCAAAAATTTGGAAATAAAGGACGTGAGGAAATTTTAAAAAGTTTTTTGGAATCAATTTTAGAAATAAAAATAGATTCTTTGAAACTTGGCTTTGTGCAAGAAATATTGGGTAAAAATGATAAAGCAAAGGGAATTGTTTTAGATGTTAGGGCGAGACTTTCTAATGGCACAAAAGTAAATATTGAAATTCAAAATTCGAAGAAAGCCTATTCGGATAAACGATGTTTGATGTATTGGTCAAGGTTATATTCAGATTATATGAAAAAAGAAATGAAATATAATAAATTAAAGAAAACGATTTGTATTTGGATTATAAATGATGAATGCTATAAGGAATTTCCAGAGTATATTTCAAAATGGGAAATGACAAGTAAAAATCATCCAAGTGTTAAAAAATTTAACGATATAGAATTCTACATAATTGAATTGAAAAAGTTTAGAAAATCTGCTAAAATGGAGAAAAGCGTTAGAGATTCTTGGTTAGCGTTTATAGATTATACTGACAAGGAGTTGATAGATATGGCATGTTTATCTAATGAGCAGATTCAAAATGCAAAGAAAGCGTTGGAAGAAATCAGGGCTGACGATGCACTTTGCGAGAAAATTTTTTATGAATGGTTGAAAGAAACTGACCAATATAATCGTGACGAAATGAGGAAAGCGCAAGAAAAGAAAATTGCCAAAAAAGAAAAGAAAATCTTGGAGAAAGAGAAGAATATTTCTGAGAAAGAGAAGAATATTTCTGAGAAAGAGAAGAACATTTCTGAGAAAGAGAAGAACATTTCTGAGAAAGAGAAGAATATTTCTGAGCAGGAGAAGAGGTTAATGGAGTCTAAAAAACAATTTATTTCAGGTTTGCTAAAAGCTAACATGACAGTTGAGCAAATTATTTCTATATCAGGATTTTCAAAAGAAGAAGTAAAGGAAATAATAGAAATTATTGAAAACAACCGATTTTAACAAATATTCTATTTTTGATTTATTACATTTTTAAACTGGTGCGGAGTAGCTTATTGGTTATTCTGCATCAGTTTTTTATTGTTTGTTTTTTCTTTTGGCATTTCTAAAGTTTAGTTTGCAATCATTAACCGTTTTTAATTTTATGCATATATTTTAATAGCATACAAAAGAAAGGGGTTATTGTTTTGAATTTAAGTGAGCTTAAATTAGGAGAGTCTGCACGTGTTAAAAGTATTACTGAAAAATCTGCAATTCAAAGAAGGCTTTTGGATATTGGAATGATATCTGGTACAAAAGTTGAGTGCGTGTTGGTTAGTCCATCTTCAAATCCAAAGGCTTATATGATTAGAGGTGCAGTTATTGCCATAAGAAATGAAGATGCTAAATATATAGAGATTGAAGTGTATGGAAGGAGATTATTTATGCAAGGTGAGGTTCGTAAGATTGCACTTTTGGGAAATCCGAATGTTGGGAAAAGTACTGTTTTTAATAGTTTGACTGGGATGAAACAGCATACTGGTAATTGGCCTGGGAAAACTGTGGAAAGTAGTATGGGGGAATATGAGTATAATGGCAAAAAATATGAAATATATGATTTGCCAGGTACATATTCGCTCGTACCTCATTCTAAAGAGGAGGAAGTAGTTAGGGATTTTATTTGCTATAATGAATATGATGCGGTAGCAATTGTGTGTGACGCGGTGTGTTTGGAAAGAAATTTGAATTTGGCGATTCAAGTAATGAGTGTGTGTAAGAATGTAGTTGTTTGTATAAATTTAATGGATGAGGCTGAAAAGAAGAAAATCAAAATCGATTTGATTGGAATATCTAAGGAACTAAAAATGCCGGTTATTGGAATGGTTGCACGAAATAAAGTTGGACTGTCTGATTTTAAAAGAGTTGTTGATGAGGTGACTAATAGAGAAAATGTTAAGTATGTGAATGAATTTTGTAGTCGAATTTCTGATGAAAATACAGCTGAATTTGTTAAGCGTGCTGAAAAAATTTGTGAGAAGAATGTTGTTTTTGAAAAGAAAGATTATGACAAAAAGGACAGAAAGTTTGACAAGATTTTAACTAGCAAGCTAACGGGTATTCCGATTATGCTGTTATTACTAGCTTTGATTTTTTGGATTACAATTTCGGGTGCGAATTATCCTTCAAATTTATTATTTGATTTTTTTGCGTGGCTTGGTGAAAAGATTACAAATTCAATGGCGAAAACTGGCTTGCCAAGTTGGTTTATAGGTGCTTCAATGGATGGAATTTATAGAGTGCTAACGTGGGTGATTTCGGTTATGCTTCCACCAATGGCAATATTTTTTCCACTTTTCACAATTCTTGAAGATTTGGGATATTTGCCACGAATTGCATTTAATTTGGATAATGTTTTTAAGAAATGTCATGCTTGTGGAAAGCAGGCGTTGACTATGTGTATGGGATTTGGATGTAATGCTTGTGGCGTAACGGGATGCAGAATTATTGATTCACCAAGAGAAAGATTAGTTGCGATTCTGACTAATAATTTTGTGCCGTGCAATGGACGTTTTCCAACGATGCTTTCGATTATAAGTATGTTTTTTGTGTTTAAATTGTCTGGTGTGATTGGATCATTTACAGGTGTTTTAATTCTTGTTGGAATTATACTTTTAGGAATTGGTGCTACTTTTTTGTTTTCTAAGATATTATCTAAAACTATTTTGAAGGGCGAAGCTTCGTCTTTTACATTGGAACTTCCGCCTTATCGAACTCCACAATGGGGAAAAATTATTGTTAGGTCGCTTATGGATAGAACCTTATTTGTATTAGGAAGAGCAATTGTTGTTGCAGCTCCTGCTGGACTTTTGATTTGGATTTTGGCTAATGTTATGATTGGTGATTTAAGCTTGCTTAATTATTGTACTAATTTTTTGAATCCACTAGGTAAGTTTATGGGATTGGACGGCGTGATTTTAATGGCATTTATTTTGGGGTTCCCTGCAAATGAAATTGTTTTTCCAATTATCTTAATGGCATATATGTCGACTGGAAAAATTATTGAAGTAGGTGAAATCTCTGAAATGAGAAACATATTAATTGCGAATGGTTGGACGTGGGTGACTGCTATTTGCACAATGATTTTTTCTCTTATGCATTGGCCATGTTCAACCACTTGCTTGACAATAAAAAAAGAAACTGGAAGTTGGAAATGGACGTTAATTTCTATGGCATTACCAACGGTTTGTGGATTTTTGCTTTGTGTGATTGTAAATACGGTTTGTGGTTTGATTTTATGAGTTTTATTTTAAGTTATATTTCAGAGAAAATCATTGCAATTTTTCACATTATTTGTAACAATTTTGTAATAAAAATGTAAAGAAAATATATAGTATGTATTGTTGTAGTTTTAGAGGTTTTATGATATGATTTTTATATAAAATTATAGTCTGAAGGAGCT
This sequence comes from uncultured Eubacteriales bacterium, assembly GCA_964612205.1. Classification (GTDB taxonomy): domain Bacteria; phylum Bacillota; class Clostridia; order TANB77; family UBA1234; genus UBA1234. The sequence goes on from CAZTCE010000009.1 coordinate 4,431, forward strand.
TTTTATGGAGAAGTTAGATTTACAAGTTTTTAGAAATTTAAAGCAGGAAATTGTAGAATTCGTTGCTAAATTTCAAGAGGCAGTAGAAAGAGGAGAATATCTTTCTGAAGAAGAGGCAAAACAATTTTTGGTAAGAGATAAAGAAATCATAAAAATATTGTCAGAACATGATTTAAGTGATATAGATTTTGAGGAATGGAGAGGAATGTACTTAATGGCAGATGAGGACTTTCCGTTAGATTTTTCAAAAACTAATGCTAATATAGATTTTTCTATCATTGAATATGATGCATATAAAACCATTCCAAATTTCAAAAGCTGTCAAATAAAAAATTTTGATTTTGAAAAATATGATTATTCTCCTGAAATGTTTGATGAAGAATTTAGAAAAGAAAACAATGGTAGATTTTTAGGTGAAAATATATTAGAAGAGGTTGTTGATAGATTTTATAAAGGAGAGATAACTTTAACAGATATTCAGAATAATCCAGAATTAGCTAATAAAATAGAAGAAAAAAATTTAGCATATGGATTAAGAGATATTTATAAAATTATTGGAAGAGAAGAATTTTGTAAGTTAGATGCACAATTCGTTGATACAACAAGGTATAGCTGGACAGAATTACTTAATTCCCATCAAAATTTAAGAACGGCAGAAGAAATTATGCCTGTCTTATATAAGTCTGCAAGAGAGCAAATAATTGGTTATTCAAATGATGATATAAGTACAAGATTCAATTATAGACAAGATCAGTTAGGAGAAAAGTTTAGAGCGGTAAATCCAGATTTATTTTTAAGTGAAGAAGTACCTGAAAGTGTTAGAGAACATTATTATGGACATTATTTATCAATGCAAGAATTTAGTGAAAACCTGAGAGATTTTGAAGGGAAAATTGTAGCGCATTCTTTTAATGGTTATGGCGATGCTAAAAAAATTGTAAGCCTATATGGAGAAGGTGTATATCAATTATTTGTAGATTATAAACCAGTAATGGACAAAATATTGAGTGATTATACTGCGATGCAAACTATTGAAGTTCCTACAGGACCGATAACAGATGAGCAAAGAAAAGAAATAATGAGTTCTGCAATTACAACATATATTAATAGAAATGGTTATGAACAAGTTCAAAGCTGGGACGAATTAAAAATGATATTAGATTTTGTGTCTACTGAATATTTACCAGCAACTCCTGATACAAGAAAAATTATAGAAAAATATGGAATTGATAAAGTTATAGAATCCGGAATAGATATAAAATATTTATTTAAGAATGCAACATTAACTAATTTAGAAGAAATATCAAGTATAGTAGGGATAGATATAGGAGATATAAAGAAATTAGTTGATAGCGATAATAGAAACATACTTAATGTCTATGATGTAAAACAACTTTTAGAATATGGAATAACAGATTTGTTAGAATTATCAGAAACGACTAATGATTTACATCAGGTAAAAGAAATGCTTGAGAAAAGACCAATGGACTTAATTAATATGGGACGATATGGAAATGACAAGAAAAAATTCATAGAAAGATATGGAATAGATAATATCATTGCACTAGATGAAGAAACAAATGGTATGTTCTCACATCAATTGATGCAAAGTGATATGTATTTAACGATTTTTGCTCAGACAGAAGGAAGAACTCCAAAGCTAGAAACTGATGAACAATTAACTTATGAGCAATTTAGAAATAGAATGTATGAAATTTTATTACATGCTAGAGATGAAAGAGGAGTATTAACTTCAAAAGATTACCCAGATTATGATTTTATTCAAGGAAAATTTAGAAAAGAACATCCAGAAATATTTATAGATGGGGACATTTCTGAAGAAATAAAAAGCGCTTTTTATACAAGGCACATGACAGCTGAGTTGGTAAGGCAAAATCCAGAACTTATTCAATTATTACAAGGAAAAGATCTAGGTAGAGCATTTTCAAAACAGATGACAGCAGGAATAAGTATGCAAATGATTGACAAAGATGGAAATACTATCGGAGGAATTCCTAATACTGTAAATATGGCTCAATATCTTTCAGAAAAATTAGGACAAGAGGAATTTTTAAAAATATGTGCTGATTATGGAAAATGTTTAGATAATATAGGAATATCAACAAAAAATGAAATTATAGTTGAAAGTGTAAGAGAAACAATAGAACAAGCTATATATAAAGGCATAAAAGAAAAAGGAATAGAATATTTTGAAGGCTTGCCAATAAGTTTTCAAGAAAAGCACCCAGAGTTATTTCTTCCTAAAGAAATTGATGAAAATATAAGGAAGAGATTTTATGAAGGAAAATTATCTTTTGAAGATATTAGAATGAATCCACAGATAAAGGAATTACTGCTTACTAAAGATATTAGTGTTGGATTTGGAAAAACAAAATATGGACAAACGATGCTCGGAAAAGGTGGACAAAGATATGTAAATCCAATGTGGGAAAAATTAACAGAACAAGAAATTATGGATTTAGCAGAAGAGTATGGAAAATACTTAAAAGATGTTAACGCAGAAATTTTCGTAAAAGGTCAAAGTGTTAATGATAGAAAAATAGCAGTACAAAAAAATATTGAAGAGAATATTTTGACTAGAAAATCATCATATGATGAAACCATACCTGAATTTTTTAAACAGAAACATCCAGAGATGTTTTTAGCTGAAAATGCTCCTGAAGAGTTAAAAAAAGCTTTTTATGATAATAAAGCAAGTAGTGGAAATTATTTAAACATAAGTGAAGATGCAGTTAATATTAGTTTTCAATTAATAAAAGAACATCCAGATTGGAAGGAATTTTTAGTAGGAAAAAACTTAAGCAGAGCATTTGCAGAACAATATGACGAATTATTTAAAAGATTTGATAGTAGTACACTTATGAAATTAGGAACAAGAGCTCCAGAAACTATTGAAAAAATGGTACAAAATCATAGAGAAGATGCATTAGAAAATTGGTATAAATCTACAGGAGAAAAATTTGTACCACATCATGTAGTTATGCTCAACTTCCCAGAGAGCAAAATAGATAGTTTCCTTGGCAATAGCAAAAGATGGTCGCAATTAATGAGAATAGATAATTATAACTTAAATGACGATGGTAAAGCTGCAATCTTAAAAGCATCATATGCTATGGGGGTGTTTCAAGGTGATGATGATGGATTTAATAAAACCATGAAATTATTTACTGATGTACCTCAAGAATTATCACGAGAAGAATATGAAAAAGTAACAAGTTTATTTAATAATGGGATTGATTCATTTAATTGGAATGGAAGTAACATTAATCCCGAACAAAAAGATAAGGAAATGAAGAGCTTATTTGAACAAGCATATACTTTAAATGATAATGGCAAATATGTTTTTAGCATAGACAAACAAAAAAATAAAGATAGTGTAAGAATGGTAAGGGAAATTTTAGAAAAAGCTCAAATACCTAGAATTTTGACACCAGAAAAAGCACATCAAATGTTTGATTCATTTGAAATGGTATATAACCCTGATTTTGTAAGATTCTTTAATGATAATGCAGAAGAAATATTATCAAATTCAGAATACACAAAAGATATTGCAGCAATCCAAAGACAATTTAAAGATATAGTTAGGACAAATGCTGGTAGAAGATTGACTTTAGATGTAGCACAAAACTACATTAAAAGTATTGTATATAGCAATATTGATGTCGGAAATGAGGGGGTTGCAGAACAGGCTAAAATAGTTGGATACTCTCAAAAGGATTTTGAGGCAATACAAAATTTATTTAATGAGGGAGAAGTAAGAGAGTTTTCAAGCATTCCAAGAATTCAAGGAAAAACAAATGGATACACATACGAAATGCTTAGATGTGATGATCCATTAGCGTTAACGATCGGAACGCTTACAGATTGCTGTCAAGAAATACATGGTGCTGGACAAACAAGTATGGAACATAGTGTTGTATCTCCAGATGGTAGAGTATTTTGTGTAAGAGATGTAGAGGGAAGATTAGTTGCACAAAGCTGGTTCTGGAGAAACCAGTATACAGGTTGTTTTGATAATATTGAAATACCTCATAGAATATTTGAATTATATGAAAAAGAGCATCCAGATGTTGGAAGAAAAGGATTAACTACTGATGTATTGGAAGTTTATAAAAAAGCAGCTCAGGATTTAATGCAAGAAGATTCAAGGGTATATCAGGAATTGTTAGAAAATGGAACGATTACTCAAGAACAATATGAAGCTTTATTATTAGGAAAAGTGACAATAGGTTTAGGTTTTAATGACATTGCAGAGGCAATAGCAACTGATAAAACAATACATCAAGAAACTGATAGCGTAAGAGTAAAAAGTACAGATAGATTACCAAATCCTTATACAGATGCAAGCATGCAATATACAATTGCAGAACGAGATGGAATTGTAAAATCAGAACACGAAAACTTATATGTTCATCAAGATGATGTTTCAGTATTTGATGGAACAAATATGTCTAGTACAGTTCTATTAACAATGAGGAGAATGGAACAATCAACTGAAAGAAATAATTTAGCATATTTAAGTGAAAGAAGTGATGAAGAAAATCTACCAAAATCACAAAGAATAATTAATAGTATAGCAAGAGAATATGGACTTGACCCAAGTGATACAAAAGTAATGTCTACAGCAAGAATTGCTCTTATATATAGCAAAGATAAAGATAATAAGGTAAAAATAGGCGATTTATTATCTTCGCCATTAAAAACAGGATTAACCGAAGAACAGAAGCAAAAAGCTACAACACATATAATGCACCAAGTTAAGAAAGCATTAAAGCAAATAGGAATACAGGATTCTGAGGTTGATTTATCATCATTAAATGAACAACAGAAGCAGATGGTACAATCTGTTATGCAAGAAATAAAAAAAGAAAATGATGAAAGAGGTGAAAGATAATATGGATAATATAAGAAGAATATTAGGAAACGCAACAATGGCTTATACCAATATGGATGCAAATATAGATGGAAAAAAGATAGCTCAAAATATATTTGAACTATTAGAAGAAAGCAAAGAAAGCATAGAAAAAGCAAACAAAATCGATGTAAAAAACGGCAATGGATTTAAAATAAACTTTGATATGTTTAGAAAATTAAAAAGTGAGATAAATAATATAGAAAATGTTTATAGAAAAGTTATATCTATGAATAAAAATGAAAACGATTATTTAGAGGGAAAACAAACAGACAATTTAGGAACTATATGTCTTGTATATGATGGAAATACATATTGTTTATTAGAATTAGTTATAAAAGCAATATTGACACACAATAGTATAATAATAACAAGTGGGTCTGACTATATGAAAGCTACAAATGAATTGATTGTAATATTGGTTCAAAGAATATTAGAGGCGTATAACATAGATAAAAATTTGATACAAATACTCTATACAAGTAGAGTAGAAGAATTGCTTTCAAATAGTACAAGTATAAATAAGGTAATTACTATTGGAAATAGAAATTTTCAAAATAAAATAAGAAAAGTATCAAAAGTGGAAGTGATTTGCAAAGGTTATAATTATTTTGACTTATACATAGAAGATTTGACCAATTTGACTTTCATAAAAAAAATAATGGAAGAAGAAGAAAACATAGACATATATGTAAAAAGTGGTTTAAAAGTACCTTTTGAAGATTATATTGAAGTAGAAGATATAGATGAGGCGATTGCACAAATAAACTTTAATACTTCAGGATATAGTAGTAGTATATTTACAGATAATAATCAAAATGCTTCTAAATTTTTAAGAGAAGTTAAAACAGATAATGTATCTGTTAATAGTAGTCCTTTAATTGAAAATATTATTGATGTAGATATTAATTTACTTTTAGCAAAGAAAAATATGTTTTATCCTACTCCATTAGCAGAAAGTAGTGAAAAAAACAAATTTGAGTTTTTAACTGCAAAAGCTATTCTTGAAAAAAACAAAAGCAGAAAAGAACAAGCAATGATAGAAAAAATGCAAAAAGAAAATTCGAAATTAAGAGAGAATAGTGAACAAATACAGAAACAAGCTAAAATGCAATTGAATCAAAAAGAAATGGAAGTAAACGATTTGAAAAGACAATTATATGAATCTCAAAGTATTGCTAATAAATATATGAACATCTTTAGAAAATCATTTTTTAGTAGATTGTTTAGTGGTCTAAAAAAAGAAGATATAGAAAATGATACAAAATTACTTTCATAAAAGTATAATAAAAATTCATAAGACAAGAAGAATTAAAGATAGAGTTATATCAATAATCTTCTTGTCTTTTCTAATAAGTGATGTATAAATAAAATAATCAGAATATTGTAATTTTCTATTTGATTGAATTTATTTACTTGTACTGCCCCAACCGCCTGTTCTGATTCCTGTTGCATTGTCATCATCAGTAATTAAAAACTTTTGGAAAAAAGCTTGTCCGGCTGGTTCGTGTTTTTTAATTGTAACATCTGTTGGAAAAAGATTATAGTATGCAAACATTATATGTCCATCGTTATCTTGATTTTCATAGTAATCACTTTCGATTACTCCAATGCTGTTGGCAAGAAGTAATCCTTTTTTGCCTGGATATGAACTTTTTGTTGCTAAAAACAATGCCTCATCTTCGTTGAAATAAGCTTTCAATCCTGTTTTTACAAGTGTTGGCTTGAACACTTCATAGTCGTGATCTCCTTTTAAAAATTTGCCTACATTTGAAAAAACAGTTTTCCAAATTGAAGGTATAACAGTATCTTCAGCTGCTTCTAAATCATAGGCAACAGAAGATTTTGTTTTTCTAATCGGTAATGTAATGTCGCTTTCTTCAAATCCTTTACAAATTTCAAATCCTCTATTTCTCATAATAACCCTCCTAAATTTGAATTTCAATATAAGTATAATGGATAAGCTTAGCTAAAGCAAGCACGAATTTTTTGCGTTTTACTTGATTTGGATTTGAAAATATTGTATAGTTTTATTATACGGAAAGAAGAAATTTAGCTATGCTGAATAGAAAAGAGGTTTTATATGGAACATTATTATTCGGAAAATCCAGAGTCGGAGTCGAATGAAAAGGAAATTACATACGAGATTAATGATAAAAAATTCAAATTCATTAGTGATAATGGCGTGTTTTCAAAGGGACATGTTGATTTCGCAACTGATTTTATGCTTAGAACGATTTTGAAAGACGAAATAAATGGCAAAGTGCTTGATATGGGATGCGGCTATGGTGTTATTGGAATAACTATTTCTAAGTTGTGTAGCGAAGTTTCAAAAGTTGTAATGTGTGATATCAATAACAGAGCTGTTGATTTGTCTAAACGAAATGTTGCAAATAATAAGGCTATAAATGCGGAAGTTATAGCTTCGAATGGCTTTGAAAATGTAAAAGATAAATTTGATGTTATAATTACTAATCCGCCTATTAGGGCAGGAAAAGCGGTTATATATAAAATGTATGAAGATGCAAAATTACATTTGAATGATGGTGGAAAATTTTATTTAGTTATTAATAAAAAACACGGTGCACCAAGCACTATAAATTATCTAAATGAAATTTATAGCAATGTAGAAGTTTTAGATAAAAAGGCTGGATTTAATGTAATTAGATGCATAGTTTAAATTTTTTTAGAATAGGATATGGAACAATAAAAAAGATCTAGTAAAAACTAGATCTTTTTGCGTGTGTAATCAAACGTTTTCGAGAAGTTTAATCATTTCGTCGCTTGTGATTGTTTCGTGTTCAATTAGGTAGTTAGCCAAGGTTTCAAGTTCAGTGCGATGAGTTTGCAAAATCCGCATTGTTCGTTCTTCGCATTCTTTTGCAATTCTTACACACTCACGGGATATGAGGTTTTGCATATCACTACCTTGATTGATGACTGATAGCATAGCAATTTTCGGAGATACATTGAGAGGCCCGATTTCTTCGCTCATACCAAAAGTTTGGACCATCTGCAAAATGGTGGAAGTAGCTTGCTGTATGTCAGAAGACGCACCTGTCGAAAGATGATTGAAAATGATTTTTTCAGCACATCTTCCACCGTAATCCATACAAATGCGATTAAGCAATTCTTTTTCGGAAATTACGACGCTGTCTTCATCGACCGATAGTGCAGTGTATCCGCCAGCGTTTCCGCGTGCAGTTGAGATAACACGGATTATGGATTCTTTGCCGTTTAGAACATATCCAACAATGGCATGACCAGCTTCATGGTAAGCAACTAACTTTTGAGATTCGGCAGAGTGCTTTTGACCAGCTGTGTTACCATCGAATATGTCTAATGCATCAAAGAAATCATCGTAAGTGAGAATGTTACGACCGCTTTTGTGTGCAATCTCAATGGCTATCTTAACAAGTTGCTTAAGTTCGCCAATGGAATAACCAATGTATCTTTTGGCGATAGATTCGAAATTCACATTTTTGTCAAGAGACAAATTTTGAGTGAATTCCTTGATAAGAGCGATTCTTTCCTCAAAGCTTGGCGCATCCATGATGATCATTTTTCTGAAAAATTTGCTAATTGCATTTTCGTCAGCAAGTTTTTCTGGTTCTTCGCAAGTGGCAAAGATCAAAACGTTCGGATAGAATTCATGATACTTCAGAAGCTTATCAATCAAGATTTGAGGATTGAGAACGCCATCGCCATTAGAAATAGTAGCATTGAAAGATTCGATAGAATCAATCTCGATGATATAGTCGGGAACGAATTGCGCCATTTCGAAGAGTGAATCTACCAAACTTTCAGAATTTAAAAATCTGATAGCGTTAACTTGGATGATTGGAAGATGTGTTGCATTTGCAAAAGCTTTGATTACACTACTTTTGCCTGAACCAACATCGCCAATAAAAAGGATGTTACTGTCAGGAATATATCCTTGTTCATCAAACTTTGTAGGGTCGATTACATAGTGCATGAGGTCTTGAAGTTCCTTAAGAGGCGCTTTGACAATCAAATCTTTGGGCATAATTCCTTCAGCACTGGGCTGAATAAAATCTACGCCGACACCGATTTTGTCAAATGATATGCAGGTCTTGTCTTTGTAGGTTTTGATGAGCCAGTAAATGAGATATCCAATGAGTTCAAGAATCAAGAAAATTTTGAAAACGATGCTATTGAAACAGAGTGTAAAAGTCACAGTGAGAGCAATGCATCCTGCTGCGAAGACGTCTTTGTTGATGCCAAGCCAAGTTGGGGCAAAACTAGTTGCAAGTTTATCAATCAGACTAGAGAGAAATCCACCTACCTTCTTGAGAATGTCATTCCGCGTCTTTTTCATAGTGAGAGTCCTCCTTATGAGAATTATTGTTTAACCTGACGCCATTATACATTGCACATTGAAAAAAGTCAATTAAAAAGTATAATAAAATACCACAATTATGATTGGTATATGATAATGTCTCAAGTAATGCGATAAGAAAATATGTAAAAACAAAATAATGTATTCGACAAATAATCATTGCTTTTATCAGTAATTTGTGCGAAAATGAACATATAATAAAAAGAGGGTGATTTACAATGGAAAAATTAGATAAGAGAACATGGAAGATTCTTAAAAGAATTGGCGTTTTTGTTGGCACAATAATAGTACTTATATTGCTTTGCAAATTTGCTGTTTATTTTATGCCGTTTTTAATTGCTGGTATTTTAGCAATTATTATTGAGCCAATTATTAAATTCTGTATGAATAAATTAAAAATGAGCAGGCGAGTCAGTTCAGTTATAATTGTTACATTAACAATCATATTATTTTGCTTAGCCATATTTTATGGTGGTATGGCTTTAGTGCGAGAAACGATTAATTTCACAACAAGTTTGTCGCCGACTATAACGAATATAATAGAACAAACAAAAGAACTTATTAGTGGAATTAAAATTGATAATGAGCTTATTTCTGCAGATGTTCTCACAACAATTGAAAATTCATTGGTTGATTTTATTGGAAGTTTAGGAAAAATGATTGCCGATTTAGCAAGTAGTTTCTTAAAATATGTATTGTCATTGCCAACTATAATTATAAATATAGTAATAACAATTTTGGCATTGATATTTTTTACAAAAGATAGAATTTATGTTATTGATTTAATGGAATACCATTTGCCAAAAACTTGGATAAAGAAAATTACTCAAGTTACAAGTGAGTTTTTTACAACATTAGGTGGTTATATAAAAGTATATACAAAAATAATTCTTATAACATTTGCTGAATTATATTTGGCATTTAACATTTATAATGCTATTGGTTTCCATGTTGAATATCCATTTTTATTTGCAGTTTTAATTGCAATTGTTGATATTTTACCAATTTTAGGTGTTGGAACAATACTAAACCCTTGGGCATTATGGCTTTTAGTTACAGGCAATTATGGTTATGCAATTGCAGTATTTATAACCTATGTTTTAATATTTATAATTAGACAATTCCTTGAACCAAAGCTTGTAAGCAAACAATTTGGAATTCATCCAATTATCACATTATTTGCAATGTATGCTGGTTTTAAATCTGCAGGAGTTTTTGGATTAATTCTTGGTCCGATTTTCTTGATGATATTAAAATGTATATTTGCACCACAACTTGAAAAAGGTTTGTTCAAAGATATATTTGATGAAAAATAAATTATTTCTACTAAGTTATATCGTTTATGTAGTAGCTCCTTCCTTTCTATCAAGAGGAAGGAGCTACTATTTTTGTTACAGAGCGTGTGCATAAAATTATATACAGGTTGGAAATCGGTAGTAAAAAATGCACAAATTGTAGTTAAAAATTGCGCAAATTTGCTTGACAGAGCTGGGTAAAATATGCTAAAATATTAGCAATATTCCTGAGTTTGACAGTTAAAAGTTGTAATCGTTGCAGTACAACGGTTACAA
>CAZTCE010000010.1:0-15127 GCA_964612205.1 uncultured Eubacteriales bacterium
AAATATTAAAAGAATATCCAAATATTAGATTCTTCTGTAAAAAAATAAATGCTGAAAAAACGATAGTTATAAAATGCTTCAACTACTACAACCAATTTGCTGTTGAATCATCAAAAAACTTTTATGGAAATTACATTTATCTTTATACTTGCGTTTCTTTGATACTTACCGACCTGATTGTAGAACACTTTGAAAATATTTTAGTTAAAAGAATTTTAAGATACAACTACTTTTATTTTGGAGCAAAAAAAATATCTAAAATTTCAAATATAGCAAACCTAATTCTAAGCTCAAATGCACCAATAGAATACAGTAACGAATTTTTTCTATACCGCAAGCAATTAGTATTATCAGCACTTCTAAAAAATTTTAGAAAAACAAACTTTTTACAAATAGATGGCTTTGTTAATTTTTCATTGCCAGAATATTATGATTTTTTAGGCGAAATCGTCGACACAGTTGTAGAATTATATATGTCAAACTTAGTGTCAGTTGACTTTTTAAGTTCTATTCTTAGAAATATGTTTAAAGAATGAGTGCCACAAAGCTTTTGCTTCATGGCACTCACTATAAACTTGCTTCCCGTATAATCCGTTACATCAGAGTTATTCATCCATTCAGTAAATTTTTTTGCCTCTTTTTCTGTTTCAACCACTGGTGATAAATAAATTCTATCTCCAACTAATTTTTTAAAATATTCCATGCTATCACTCCTTTTTTCATAATAACATTTTAACAGAAAAGCTATTAAACTTTCAACAAAATATTAATTTTTTAATCATGCTAAACATTTTTACGCACCGCAGAATTTTACATTTTTCAATTGACTTTTCAGGTTCATTATTAGATAATAAATGTGTATGTAACTTTATTATACAAAGGAGGAAATTTAAGTGTACTTGTTCGGAAAAATAACTGTCACTCCAAAATTACCTGAAAGAATTTCGGAGTTATCTAATTTAGCAAATAATCTTTGGTGGTCATGGAATTCATACGCACTAAAGCTTTACGATTACATCGATTCAAATTTATTTGAAAGGGTCAATAAAAATCCTGTCAAATTTTTATCAGAAATAAATCAGGAACGTCTAGTTGAAGTTTCAGAAGATAAAGATTTTCTTAAAGACTATGACATGGTAATAGAAAATTTTAAAGGATATCTTAACACAACTGATACCTATTTTTCAAATCATTTTCCAAATAACAAAAGTGATATAATAGCATATTTTTCAGCTGAATATGGATTGGATGAAGTATTACCAATTTATGCTGGTGGTCTTGGCATTTTGTCTGGAGATCATTGTAAATCTGCTAGTGACTTAGGTATACCTTTCGTTCCAATAGGATTATTATACAAGCAAGGTTATTTTAATCAATTTATAAATAAAGATGGTAGCGAAACTTTTGATTATTCTTCTGCCAACATTGCAGATTTACCAATACTTCCAATGTTCGATGAAAACGGAAATGATTTAATTATTCCTGTTCAATTTCCAGATAGAATAATTTATTTAAAGATTTGGAAAATATGTGTTGGAAGAATAAATCTATATTTAATGGATAGTGATATCGATTTAAATTCAGAGCTAGATAGAGGTTTGACTTTAAAACTTTATGGTGGAAATCAAGAAATGAGAATAATGCAAGAAATCATTCTTGGCATTGGTGGTATGAAATTATTAGAAACATTAAACATTAAACCAACCGTTTACCATATGAATGAAGGTCATTCTGCTTTTGTTATTTTTGAAATAATCAAAAAATATATGAAAGAAAAAAATGTTCCTTTTGAAGTTGCAAAAGAAATGGCATCAACTTGCACAATTTTCACAACGCATACTCCAGTGCCTGCAGGCAATGACATCTTTCCTATCGATTTAGTTGATAAATATTTTTATAATTACTACACAGAACTTGGAATTAGCAAGAATGAATTTTTAAATATGGGAATGAAATATGAAGATTCATACACTCAAGGATTTAATATGGCTGTTCTTGCTCTTAAAGTTGCTGGAAAGAAAAACGGAGTTAGCAAACTTCACGGTGGCGTTTCTCAAAAGTTATTTGCTGAGTTATGGCCAAACATTCCAACAGATGAAGTGCCAATAACTTATGTAACTAATGGTGTTCATACTTGCACTTGGCTTGCACCTGGTTTAAAAGATCTTTACAACACTTATATGCGTCCATTCTGGCAAGAAAAAACTTACGACCTTGAAGTTTGGAACGATGTTGATAATATTCCTGATGAAAAACTTTGGGAAACTCATATGGTTCAAAAGAAAAAGTTAGTTGAACTTGTTAGAAGAAATATTCGTAATCAAAAAATTAGAAATGGTGCATCAATCGATGAATTAAATGAAGTAAACAAATTGCTTGACCCTAATGCTTTAACAATAGGATTTGCAAGAAGATTTGCCACATATAAACGTGCTGACTTGATTTTTAGAGATATTGAACGAATCACAAATATCTTAAATAATCCTTCAAAACCTGTACAAATTATTTTTGCTGGTAAACCTCATCCAGCCGATGTTCAAGGTCAAGATTTAGTTAAACGTATTTATGAAATTGCTAATATGCCTCAGTTTAAAGGAAAAGTTGTTATCCTTGAAAATTATAACATGCATATTGCAAGATATTTAGTTAGTGGTGTTGACATTTGGCTTAACAATCCTCGCAGACCTTTGGAAGCAAGCGGAACAAGTGGTGAAAAAGCTGGTTTAAATGGTGTTATTAATTTAAGTATTCTTGATGGTTGGTGGTATGAAGGATACAATGCTCAAAATGGTTGGGCAATTGGCGACAACACTGAATATAATAATTATGAAATTCAAGATAATGCTGATTCACAAAGTATTTACGATATTTTAGAAAACGAAATCATTCCGCTTTATTATGCTAAACCTGACCTTTCAAAAAATACTAAGTGGATTCAAAAAATGAAGAATTCAATTAAATCTGTTGGTGGTGTTTATAATACAAGCAGAATGCTTTGCGATTACTTAAATAATTTATACATTCCACAAATAGAGTTAACAAATTCTGATTTGTATTCACCTGAAAACGTTAACAAATTTTTAGAGTGGGATAAAAATATACGTTCAAATTGGGAAAATATCTCGATTGGATCTACAAATAATCTTGAGGAGTTAACCACAAATGCTGGCGATGAGCTTAATTTGAAATGTATTGTTAACCTTGGAAACATCTCGCCAAGCGACGTTGTTGTTGAGCTTTTCTACGGCAAATTTGATGATACAAATAAAATGATAAATAGTTCATATTCAAAAATGGAAATGACAAATTCGCTTGAAGATAATAAATATGAATATTCAATAAATATTAATATAAATAACGGCGGAAACTATGGTTATACATTTAGAGTTATGCCAACTCATCCTCTACTTATTAATAATCAAGATATGGCACTTTGTAAATGGCTAACCAAATAATTTGTCAACTTAATAAGGAGGTATTTTAAATGCGTAAAACGAAAATAGTTTGTACTCTTGGACCTGCAGTTGATGATTGCAAAGTTCTAACAAAATTATTTTCTGCTGGAATGGATGTTGCAAGGTTTAATTTTTCTCACGGAGATTATGAACAACAACTAAAGAGAGTAGAAATTTTTAAGGCTATCCGTGATGAACTAGCTATTCCAATTCCAATGATGCTCGACACCAAAGGCCCTGAAATCAGAATAGGAACTTTTGAATCAGGTCAAGCAATTTTGCACGATGGCGCTAGCTTTATTTTATCGCAAGAGCCTTGCCTTGGTGATTTTTCAAAAGTGTTTGTCAATTATCCTCACTTACACGAAGATGTTTCTGTTGGCACAACAATTTTGATTAACGATGGTTTAATCGAATTAAAAGTAAAAGAAATTTTAGGAAAAGACGTAAAATGTGAAGTTATTCACGGTGGAAAATTAACTAACAGAAAGAGTGTTAATATTCCTGGGCTTTCGCTACAATTGCCTTTGCTAACTGAAAAAGATAAACAAGATATAATTTTTGGAATACAAAATGGCTTTGACATTATTGCTGCTTCGTTCGTTAGAAAACCTGAAGATATTTTGGCAATTCGTGAAGTTTTAAAAGAAAACGATGCTGAAAATATTAAAATAATTGCTAAAATAGAAAACCAAGAGGGTGTAGATAATTTCGACAAAATATTAGATGTTGTTGATGGCGTTATGGTTGCACGTGGAGATTTGGGAGTTGAAATTCCTATGGATAAAGTTCCTCTACTCCAAAAAGAATTCGTAAGAAAATGTAACCAAAAAGGTAAAACTGTTATTATTGCAACTCAAATGCTTGAATCTATGGTTTCAAGTCCTCGTCCAACAAGAGCTGAGGTAAATGATGTTGCTAACGCAATTTTCGATGGTGCTTCTGCAATAATGCTTTCAGGAGAAGTTGCTGCTGGTAATTATCCAATAGAAAGCACAAAAATGATGGCACGAATTGCTGAAACAATTGAAAGCGGAATTGATTATTGGAATAATTTTTCAAATCAACACACCGATTATTTAAAAGGCAATCGTCCAAATCTAATAATTGGAAATTCGCTTTGCACAATAGCAATGCAAACAAATGCAAAAGCAATATTTGCTCTTTCTTCTGGTGGTAACACATTAAATGCAATTGCAAGTTTTAAACCTGCCTGCCCTGTTTATTTAATAACTCCAAACGAAATGACAGCAAGGCAAATAAGTTTAACTTGCGGTGTCTACCCTATTTTAGTTAAATCATCAGATGATTCAACCGATATGATACACGAAGGAATTGAAATTGCAAAATCGTGTGGATACATTACCGAAGGCGACAAAATAATAATCGGAGAAAGCGATACATTTGCTAAACCTACAAAACTTGGTGTTTCAAAAAGCAAAAATATTGGTGGGATTTACACCGTATAAATTTTTAGTGCCACGAACATACTTCGTGGCACTTCTCATCTTTACTCTTCAAAATATTTTCTTTCATGATATGTTGTATGTAAAAGCTTATGTGCTTTATGGCTTCCTGGTTTTTCTAAATATTCTTCATAAAGTTTTTTTATTACAGGATTTTCATGTGACTTTCTAATTGGTAATTCTTTATCCGCCTTATATAACGCTTCCTTTCTAAGTTTTGGGATATCCACCATTGCTTTAGTCTTAGAATCATGTATTGGCTGGCCACCACCATTTATACAACCACCCGGGCATGCCATTATTTCAACAAAATGATAATTTGCTTCTCCATTACGAATCATATCCATTATTTTTCCAGCATTACCAAGCCCATTTGCAATAGCAACATTCAAATTCATATCACCAATTTTAACAGTTGCCTCTTTTACTCCATTTAATTCTCCTCTAACATTTTCAAATTCAATTTTTTCTAATTCTTTACCAGTTAAAACCTCAGACACTGTGCGTAGTGCCGCTTCCATTACTCCACCGGTTGTTCCAAAAATTACACCTGCACCTGTTGCTTCGCCCATGGGATCATCAAAATTTTCATTATCCAAATTTTTCAAATCAATTCCAGCTTCTTTCATCATTCTAGCTGCTTCTCTAGTTGTAAGAACTGCATCAACATCCATGCGTCCACCTACTTGCATCTCTTCTCTTTTTGCTTCGGCTTTTTTTGCAACACAAGGCATTACTGAAACTACAAATATCTTATCTGGGTCTATTCCCTCTTTTTCTGCAAAATAAGATTTCATAATTGCACCAAACATTTGATGGGGAGATTTTGCAGAAGATAAATGTTCCAACAAATCAGGATAATTTGTTTCAGCAAATCTAACCCACGCTGGACTACATGAAGTAATCATTGGAAATACACCGTTGTTTTTTATTCTATTTATTAATTCAGTTCCTTCTTCCATAATCGTAAGATCAGCACCTGTATTTGTGTCAAACACCTTATCAAATCCAAGTTTTTTAAGACCTGCAACCATCTTTCCAGTTGCCAAAGTTCCAATTGGCATTCCAAATTCTTCTCCAATTGCAGCCCTCACAGCTGGTGCAGTTTGAACTATAACATATTTGTCTGGATTTGCCAAAGCCTCCCAAACATCACTCGTTGAATCTTTTTCAGTTAAAGCACCAGTCGGACAAGCATTAATACATTGCCCACATAAACTGCAAGGTACATCATTCAAAGATTTATCACAGGCAGTTCCTATTTTAGCTTTGAACCCTCTATTCATAGTGTCAATCGCTCCAACATTTTGTACTTTTTTGCACACCGCCACGCATCTTTTACAAAGAATACATTTACTTGTATCTCTAACAATTGATGGTGAAGCATCATCTACAAACCTTTCTGACATTTCTCCTTCAAACTCAATATTAGTTATATTTAGCTTTTGAGCTAAAGCTTGCAACTCACAATTTCCATTTCTTACACATGTCAAACATTCCTTTCTATGATTTGAAAGCAATAACTCCAATGTTACTTTTCTAGCATCTCGTATTGCAGGAGTAGAAGTTTTAACGACCATTCCATCACTAACAGGCATAACACACGATGTTACAAATCCTCTAGAACCTTCAACCTCAACAATACACATTCTACAAGCACCAATTTCATTTATTTCTTTTAAATGACACAAAGTTGGAATGTCCGCGCCAACCTCTCTAGCTGCATCCAAAACAGTATAATTTTTCGGAACATAAATTTCAATTCCATCTATCGTTACTTTAATAGGACGTTCTTCAGAATAAATTTTATTATTTATTTCATTCATCACGTAAAACACCTCCTAGACTCTTGATATTGCTTTAAACGGGCATTTTGCAATACAAACGCCACATTTTATACATTTAGTTTGATCTATCTCAAATGGTGATTTTAGCTCTCCAGAAATTGCACCAACAGGACAATTCTTTGAGCATAAACTACAACCTCTACACTTCTCTTTATCAATCATAACTTTAGTCATAGCTTTACATTCACCAGCAGGACATTTTTTATCATGTATATGTGCTTCATATTCATTTCTAAAATATTTCAAAGTGCTAAGAACAGGATTTGGAGCAGTTTGACCAAGTCCGCAAAGCGATGAACGCTTAATATTTAGTGCTAATTTTTCAAGTTTTTCTATATCTCCATCCGCTCCGTTTCCGGAAACTAGTCTTTCTAAAATTTCAAGCATTCTTTTTGTACCAATTCTGCACGGTGGACATTTTCCACACGATTCATCCACAGTAAAATCTAAAAAGAATCTTGCCAAATTAACCATGCAAGTGCTATCATCCATTACAATAAGTCCACCAGATCCCATCATTGAACCAATCGCATTCAAACTCTCATAATCAATTGGTGTATCTAAATATTCCGCAGGTATGCAACCGCCAGACGGGCCACCAGTTTGAGCAACTTTAAACTCTCTGCCATTAGGAATTCCGCCACCAATATCATAAACAATCTCTCTTAATGTAATGCCCATAGGTACTTCAACAAGCCCGACATTATTAATATTTCCACCAAGAGCAAACACCTTTGTACCTTTAGAATTTTCTGTGCCAATACTTGAATACCAACTAGCTCCATTCAAAATTATTTGTGTAATATTTGCGTAAGTTTCTACATTGTTTAATAAAGTAGGCTTACCAAATAAACCTTTTACAGCAGGAAACGGTGGTCGTGGACGAGGTTCACCTCTTCTACCTTCAACCGATTCCATTAAAGCCGTTTCTTCTCCACAAACAAATGCACCAGCACCAAGTCTGATTTCCAAATCGAATTTAAAACCAGTTCCCATTATATTTTCGCCAAGCAATCCATATTCTCTAGCTTGATCAATTGCCACTTGCAATCTATGCACTGCAATCGGATATTCAGCTCTAACATAAACATATCCTTTATTAGCACCAATCGCATATCCTGCGATTTCCATAGCTTCGACAATTGCATGTGGGTCACCTTCTAAAACACTTCTATCCATAAAAGCTCCTGGGTCACCTTCATCTGCATTACAAGCAACATACTTTTGCTCGTCATTAGATGCTTTGGCAAATTGCCATTTTCTACCCGTTGGAAAACCAGCACCACCTCTGCCACGAAGCCCCGAATCAGATATTTCTTTTATTACATCATCAGGAGTCATTGAAGTCAAAACTTTTTCTAATGCTTTATAACCATCAAAAGCTAGATATTCATTGATATTTTCCGGGTCAATAAGCCCACAATTTTTAAGAACAATTCTATGCTGTTTTTTATAAAAATTTAACTCGTCCAAGCTTTTAACCATATTCCCATCAATATCTTTGCAAAGAAGTCTTTCAACAATCTCTCCATTTTTTAAATGTTTTTCAACAATTTCGCTAACATCTTCAACCTTAGACATCGCATAAAAAGTATCTTCCGGTCTAACAACAATTATAGGACCTTTTGCACAAAGCCCAAAACAACCAGTCCTTATAACACGCACATTATCCAAATTGTTTTCTTCAATTAATTCTTCAAATTTTTTGATAATATCTTTTGAATGAGATGACGTGCATCCTGTTCCACCACAAACTAAAATATGCTTCTCTCTTCCATTATAATTTCTATCTTTTCTAAGTGAAACTTCATTAAAAGTTTTTTGCCTTATCTCATTTAATTCCTCGATTGTTTTCATTTGTATCACCTCTCTTTATTCATATTTCTTTAGTATATCCGCAACTTTAGATGAATCCATATTTCCATAAACTTCGTTATTAATCGTCATTACAGGTGCTAACCCGCACGCACCAACACATCTAGTTGCTTCAAGAGAAAATTTTCCATCTGGTGTAACTCCACCTACATCTATTTGCAAAATTTCTTTTATTTTATCTAATACATTTTGTGAACCCTTGACATAGCAAGCTGTTCCAAGACATACACCAATATTATATTTTCCTTTTGGCTCCAACGAAAACCTTGTGTAAAACGTTATAACACCATAAATTTCAGCCATTGGAATATCTAGTTCCTCTGAAATAGTTTTTTGCGCATCAAGAGGTATATAACCATAAATTTCTTGAGCAGCATTTAGCACTTTCATAAGTTGACTTTTGTCACCATTGCAAGAAACAATGACTTCTAATAATTTCTTTTTGTTTTCATCAATTGTTCCACATGAACAAGTACATTTTCCTTCTATATTTTTCATGAGAGGCCTCCTTAGTTTTTTTATAAACTACTACACATAAATTATAACAAACCTAAAATTTTAGTGCAATACACTAAGATAAGTTTCAGCATTAAAAAAGTCGCCAGCAAATTTGCTAGCGACTTAAGAGTCATTAAATTACTTCTAGAACTTCACTAATCGAAACCTCGTGAGTTTGAATCGGAAACGGTTGCATTCCCGGACGAACCTTTTCATAAATTCGACTCTGCAACCTGCCACGTATTACGAGGATACTTCCTGGCATAACTTTTGCCAAACTTCTCGCATTTGAGTACCAAGCAATGCACGGAACATTATACGTGTATTGTGGATTATTCTCTTGTTCCTGCGATAAAGTAAAATCCAAAATCTGTCGACCAAAAGGAGAAAAACGCAAATCCAATTTATGATAAATGCTCAATTTGGCTCTGAGCCAAACTTCGTTCTGATGAGGTACATCAGCCGGAAGAATGTTGATTGCGTTTACAAAAACATAGGTATGTACCGTCTTATACTTGCTCGGCTTGTAGTAAGTTTTCAAAACGCCCTCAATCTCCACTGTCGTTCCAACCTTAAGCTCTAATCCTTCCAAATCATACTTGTGCACAATTAGCGTTATGGTGTCATACACACCACTAAACCGGCGCGACTTTAGAATTGCTCTCACAAACCCTTCTCTGTTGTCGCCGTAATTTTTCTCGAACGTTGTTGCCAAAATACCAACCAAAGAAACCCTATTGTTCGCACTGTTGCACACGGTACTATTATTCATAGTCATGCCTCCTGTAAAATATTATTTCCAATCATATTTTAGCAAACTTTATAAACAAAGTCAATAATTATGTAAAGTTTTTATTGAAGTTGTTATATATTTTTCACCAAAAAATCTTTTAAATATCTTAAAATCTCATAAACTCTAACTAGTGTCATTTTTTCATTACCCTCTGGGGCAACCTTATCAATATAATCCTCTATCTTTTCTCTCGTATCTTCATCTTTAATATTATAAGTTGTAATATCATACATAATTTCTTTTGCACGATTTGCAGAAACCGCCTCTTCTACCGCATCTAGCAAATTTATATGGTCAGTATTCCACAATTCTTCTTTCAAAAAATTTCTTTTCAAATAAGTTTTTGTAAGTGAGATAAATTCTCTTTCAGAAACCAACTCATTTGGATTAAATTCATTATTATATCCCAAACTCAAAAGTCCAAGCTCACACATTTCAATCATAAAATCATAATACCTGTCACTTGTATTAACAGCTGGCATAGAATTTTTTACTAAATATGTATCTTGACTCTTAAGCCTTGTTGTAACTTCTCTTTTCAAGTTATAATCCGCAAGCAATTCTTGTAGATCCATTTTTTGTTCAATGCATGTTGCAGCCATGACACCCGCCGATTGTGCAAGCGTCATTCCAGTAGGGATGACCCTTGCTGAACCTGCTGCAATTGAAGTGTAAGAACCTGAACGACCAATAGTCATTAAATTAGTAAATCCTTTCGGAACAACAATTCCCATTGGCAAATAATACTGTTTAGGATTTCCGATTATATATCCCCAATCGTATATGCTAGTTGTTTGAACATCAATAGGATAAGCTGCCATTCCAATTGCATTATACGAATATGTAGATTCCAACATATCTTTCACAGTTAATTTATATTCTCCAACAATGTGCCTAGTTTCCCTAACATATAATTCAGGTGCAACCCCCGAAAGTGTTGCATTTTCAAATCCAGGTACATTTTCTTTAATAAATTTTGCAACATATTCAGCTTCTCTCACACATTTATCATAGGCCTTCTCTTTTGCTTTACTGTCAAGCATATCCGCATTTATTACTTGCAACGAATTTATCAAAACTGTTCCATCGTTTTGAAGCCCAATATTTAAGGCCTTTAACCTCATATGCGATTGAGTTGGAACATATTTTTGAGTGATGTTGCCAAACGCCCATATGCTATCGGATGTGTAACCAGTGTTTGGCAAATTATCCTTCTTTATAGATTCACAACATTTTTTCCAATCGACATTATCCATTGCAATTACCAAAGTAGCTGACATAGAACGATTTTCTTCATTAATATCTTCCCAACCTTTTACATATTGGCCACCAGCACTAACAGTAATATCAGCATCTTGCGTGCAATCAATATAAATTTCAGCTTCATATTTTTTATCGTCTATTATTGCATATTCAATTTTTTGGCCATCAGAACCAATTCTTATCTCATCAACATTATACATAGTTGTAATATTGCTCTCTGCACCAATCATTTCTTCAAAAGCTTTTTTAGCTGTTTTAACATCAAAAGAAGTTTTATTTCCAATCTTTTCGTAAAACTCTTCAAAAATTCCTTGACTAAGCAAAGTGCCATCAGGAGCAGTGTTCATATCAATTGTGTTTAACATTGCATAAGTCATTAGTCCGCCAGGTCCATCACGTTTTTCAACAAGCAATACTTTTTTATTATTTCTTGCTGCCGAAATAGCAGCACAAATTCCTTCTGGTTCTGCATCAAAAACAATGACATCATATTTTTCTTCTGTTTCCATTAATTTATCTTTATCATCTAAAGACGGTTCTTCATTCGTAATACCTTCTCCAGAGTTTGGTTGATGTACATTAAAAATATCTCCAGAAAACTTTTCAAAATCATTATTTTCCAATAGTTCGTCACCCGAACCATTAGTTGCCGAACTATTAGCCGAAAAATATTTCCACGCAAAAAATATATTAGACAAAATCAATAAAACTATCACGCACCATAAAATTATAGTTTTTTTCAATTCTTCATCCTCCTCATATATTTTATTTCTTTACTTCTTCAATGATATATTTTGCTGTGATTTTGTAGTAATCCATAAGTTCATTCCACTTTCCAGATTTTCCAAACTCATCATTTATGCCAAGCTTACTTACATGCTTTGGATAATTTTCACAAAGCACATCTGCAACAGCAGTTCCAAGTCCACCAATTATGCTATGATCTTCAACCGTTATGATTTTTTTAGTTTCCTTTGCAGATTTAATAATAATATCCTTATCAATAGGTTTAATTGTGTGAATATCAACCACTCTAACATTTATTCCTTCTTTTTCCAATTCTTTTTGAGCTTTTATTGCTTCTGAAACTGTCACTCCAGTGGCAAAAATAGTGGCATCTGTGCCATCGCCATGTTGAATACCTTTTCCAAATTCAAAATGAAAAGCATTATCATATATTTCTTCAGTCGCAGGTCTTGTTAATCTGATGTAAACAGGGCCATCGTGCCTGATTGCTTCTTCTATTAAAAAATGAGCCTGTGTATCGTCAGATGGTGAAAGAACAACCATATTAGGCATCGATCTCATTAGCGAGATATCTTCTAATGACTGATGTGTAGCACCATCTTCACCAACAGTTATTCCAGCGTGTGTACCAGCGATTTTTACATTCAAATTAGGATACGCAATTGAATTTCTAATTTGATCATAAGCTCTTCCAGTCGCAAAAACTGAGAACGTGCTAGCAAAAGGAACTTTCCCACCAATCGCAAGTCCAGCAGCAGTTCCAAGCATATCTTGTTCAGCAATTCCCATATCAAAAAATCTTTCAGGATATGTGCTTTTAAATCCAACTGTTTTTGTTGCTCCCGCCAAATCTGCATCAAGCACAACTAAATTTTCATATTTTTTACCTAATTCAACAAGTGATTCTCCATAACTATCTCTAGTAGCTTTCATATTTTCATCCTCCATTTTACATATTTTCAATTGCTTTTATAGCTTCTTCATACTGCTCTTTATTTGGTGCTTTTCCGTGCCAAGAAGCCTGATTTTCCATAAAAGGAACACCCTTGCCTTTAATGGTATTGGCAATAATTATACTCGGCTTATTTTGCGTTTTAGCAACATTGACAGCATTAATTATTTTTTCAAAATTATGTCCATCAATTTCTTGAACAAACCAGCCAAATGCCTCAAACTTTTTATCAACAGGTCTTACAGTCATAACTTCATCGTTTGAACCATCAATTTGCAATTTGTTATAATCTAGAAATGCAATAACATTATTTAATTTATAATGACTTGCAGACATCATCGCTTCCCAAATTTGACCTTCTTGGATTTCACCATCTCCCAAAATTGTATAAACAAAATTATCCTTTTTATCCAATTTAAAAGAAAGTGCTATACCATTTGCAACAGAAAGTCCCTGCCCAAGCGAACCGCTAGTAACATCAACACCAGGTGTATATTTTGAACAAGGATGACCTTGCAAAATGCTACCCAATTTTCTAAAATTGCCAAGCTCAGCTTTATCAAAAAATC
This sequence comes from uncultured Eubacteriales bacterium, assembly GCA_964612205.1. Taxonomy (GTDB): domain Bacteria; phylum Bacillota; class Clostridia; order TANB77; family UBA1234; genus UBA1234. The sequence goes on from CAZTCE010000010.1 coordinate 13,466, forward strand.
CTTTTTCTGCAAGCACCGCATAAAGTGCAGGCGATGCATGCCCTTTTGAAAGAACAACTTTATCCCCACCATTCATTAATTCAAAATAAATTGCTGTCAAAATATCCGCACACGAAAGAGAACCGCCAGGATGTCCCGAAGATGCAGAATAAACTTCAAGCAAAATATCTTTTCTAACTTCTTTTGCAATTTCCTTTAAATCCATTTTTTCACAACCTTTACTTAAATTTTAAAACTTTTCAAATCACTACTATGTAAAGAAAACATTACATTTCATTTAATATTTTATCCAAAGTTTCAGTACCAATTCTTTTGAAATATTCAAGTTTTTCGGTGTAATCAACTTTCTCATTTTCCATGAAACTATCAACGTGATCTAAAATTTTTTCAACTGATATATCCTCATAAGTGCATACTGGAGTCATATTTATCATTTCCAAAAATCCATCAATTTTAGGGTCATAAGAAATTCCAATCGTTGGTACATTCATTACAGCCGAAAATACTAGCGAATGTAATCTCACACCAATGTTAACATCCATAAGTCCCATTGTTCCTAAAATTTCTGAAGGAAGATACCTATTAGGCATTAAAACTGCTGAATCTTCATGTTTCATCTTGTGCATAATAATTTTACTTATTTCAGCATCCTTAGGTTTGTGAAAAGGGAAAAATACGATTCTTGCATCATACTTTTCAACAAGTCTATCAGCAATTTCAGCAAACAAATCTGTCCTATCTTTATCCTTCCATTCTCTAACAGAAAGACCTATTAATTTTTGATTTTCTTTTAAGCCATGCACATTATCATTAAGAATCTTCAAACACCTTTCTTTTGCAGGTGGTTGCATCATAAACACCATATCAGATGAAAAAGAAATTTTATCCTCATTAATTCCTAATTCTTTAGCCAAATTAATTGCAAACTCATCCCTTAAAGCAACTAACTTAACACTCTTTCTATTCAAAATTTTCTTTGTCATTTTTCTATACAATTTAGTTTCAAGCGGTCCCATCCCTTGATAAGCCACACAAACTTTTTTCCTCATAAGTTGAGCAAGAATCACTATCCCGAGATAATACCAAATACTCTTTTTGCTTGTAACATCTTGAAACAAAGTTCCGCCACCACTAACAACCATATCACATTTTTTAAGTGCCTTAATCACATCACTTAACTTATATCTATCATAAGCCTGCACATTATATAACTCTTTAGTTCTATCAGGATTTGAAGAAAGAACAATAAGCCCGTAATCCCTCTTAGCAAGTAATGTTGACATAGTTTCAATCATCGCTTCATCTCCTGTATTATTAAAACCATAGTAACCCGAAATAAGTACATTTTTCATAATCAATCACTCCCACAAAAATATTCTACCATAAAGACAAAAAAATACCAACACAATGTTGGTATTTTTACTTTCTTTATTGCAATATATTTTATTACATAAGGTTACATTTTTTAGCAAATTTTTTGCCTTTTTTCATCATTTGATTTGTCATATTATAAATATCATCACTTGCAACTGTTCCAATGACTCCGCCAATAACAGCTCCAAGAATCACACCCGTTATTAAATTTTTCATTTTTGTTTTTCTCCTTTCTTTTCTTTTATATATTCTTTAATTGTTGTTATAATTTCAAATGTTCCTATAATT
>CAZTCE010000011.1:0-9785 GCA_964612205.1 uncultured Eubacteriales bacterium
TTTGTTACGTTATCATATAAATATATATTTTATACAAAGGAGATATGAAAATGACTACTTCAAAGAAGAAAGAACAAACATATGAATTGAGGTATACAGGTAATTTAACTGGTGCACCAACAATTTATCTACATTATGGCACAGATAATTGGTCTGATGTTAGCGAAGTCAAAATGAGAAAACTTAAGAGTTGTTATAAAACAGAGATTACTGTTCCAACAGGTGTGGAAGTTAATTTCTGTTTTAGAGATGCACAAGGTAATTGGGATAATAATTGTGGAAATGATTATTGTTATTGTCCAAAAGGTGGAGAAGATTATTCTCAAATAATCGTAACACCTTGTGAGAAGTAAAGAAGATATGTTTTTAAGGTGAACTCAACTGTTAGATTAAAAATTTAACGGTTGAGTTTATTTTTTATGGATAAATTTTAACAGAAGGTAAGAGAGCATAAAAAAAGTACTACGACAATGATATTTCAAAGCCATAGTACCTAAATGGTGCACGAAACCGGAATCGAACCGGTACGCCCTCATCGGGCGCAGGATTTTAAGTCCTGTGCGTCTGCCTGTTCCGCCACTCGTGCGTAAATTAACTTGCAAGAACTATACTAACATTTCACACGAACTTTGTCAACACTTTTTTAAAAAATTTTAATAAAATATTGAATTTGTATTTAAAACGTGGTATTATGTATATGTATTATGACTAAGGAGGTTTTGAATATGACAAGTGACATGTTCAAAGTATCTGAGAATGCTTGCTTTCATTCTGGTCGGCATCTTACTTTGTCCGAAATCGTAGATGATTTCATCGAACGCAACAATTTTTCTGCTGAAGAGCGCAACGCGATTCGGAAAGCAGAGTATGAGTCTAAGACTACCGAGGAATTTTGGAGAAAGGTGGAGGATATCCTATGAACTTTACTTACCCTGCAAGAATTTTGACTCCCGAGGAAAGTCGTTTGCAAAGACAAGGCCAGAAAAAGCTCAAGATCTATCAAGAGTTTAACAGAACTCACAAGAACTTGACAGAAAAACAAGAAATGCGTGTGTACGCGCTGAGGTTTAACAAGGCTATTACTGCAGAGAGATTTGTCGAAGAGCTAGAAAAAATCTGAATTTAAAAGGACACTGAAAATTTTTCAGTGTCCTTTAGATTTTTTAAAAATATATAAATATAAATTTATATATTTTTTCTAAATTTCGACATGAATTGATTGAAATTATTTTTTTGTTACGATATAATTTTTGTATATGTAAGTTAAACAAATGAGGAGGTAAGTAAGATGGGAATTACTGAAAGTATACTTGGGTTTGCAAAAGAGTGTTATAATTCAATAAAAAAAGAAAAAGGACCTAATTATTTTAAAGAAGTTTATTCAGAAGTAGGAAACGCAGTGAAGGAGTCGATTGCGATGGATGAGGCTTCTAAAAAAGAACGTGCAGAAAAAATAAATGGCGAAAATAAAGAAAATGCTGAAAACGAAAGATAAGTTGGGAGGAAATGTTTATGATTACTAAAGAATTAAGAATGGCAGCGTGTGAGGTAAATCAAATTTTAAGATATACAGATATAAATGAAGTTAATAAAATCCCTGTTGGATTAAGATTGTTTTTTAAAGAAATTGCAGATGAAAGCTATATTCCAGACCTTAGACCTGAACTTTCTTTATATGATCAAAAGGTAATGGATAAAACAAAAGATTTACTTGGGATGATTTATTGCTTTTATTGGAGTTCAGAAGAAGATTTAGATAAACTTCCAAATGATGTAAAAACAGAAGCAAAAGAAGTTGGCAAAGAAATTTTCGAAAATTATTCTCAAGAAGAATTTTTTGAAAATGCTAAAGAAAGAAGAAAAAATTCTTTGGAAAACCAAGCTTTAATAGAAACTCCAAAGTTACCTTGGTATAAAAAGATTTTAGCATGGTTTAAAAGAAAATAAGGAGGTTTGAAAATGAGCAATTTAGTTGAGATTAGATGGCATGGCAGAGGCGGACAAGGTGCTAAAACGGCTTCTCTTTTACTTGCTGATGCCGCTTTTAATACTGGCAAATTTATTCAAGGATTTCCTGAATATGGCCCAGAAAGAATGGGTGCACCCATTACTGCTTACAACCGAATTAGTGATGAAAAAATAACAATTCACAGCAACATTTATGAACCAGATTTTGTTGTAGTTGTTGATGATTCGCTTTTAGAATGTGTTGATGTTACCGCAGGTCTTAAAGAAAGTGGAGCTATCGTTATAAACACAACTAAAACTCCTGAAGAAGTTAGACCTCTACTTAAAGGCTATAACGGTAAAGTTTGCACTATTGATGCAAAAACGATTTCAATTGAAACCTTGGGAGCATATTTTCCAAATACACCAATGCTTGCAGCAGTAGTTAAAGTTAGCGGAATTATGGATGAACAAGCATTTTTAGACGATATGGTTGGTTCTTTTAAACATAAATTTGCTAAGAAACCTGAGGTTATTGATGGAAATATGGAAGCTTTGAAAAGAGCTTTGAATGAAATAAAAGGTTTGTAATAGGAGGCGTTTGTAATGGAAAAAAGAACTAAAATCAATGCAAATAGTACTTGGCAGGAATTAACACCTGGAGGAACTATTTACACTTCTGCAAATTCGGAAGAATTTAAAACAGGAGATTGGCGTTCTAGAAAACCTATTTTCTTAGAAGAAAAATGTAAGCAATGTGGACTTTGTGTGCCAACTTGCCCAGATAGTGCAATCCCTGTTATTGAAGGTGGAAAAAGAGCAGATTTTGATTATGATTTTTGTAAGGGCTGTGGTGTTTGTGCAAAAGCTTGTCCGTTCGGTGCAATTGCTATGGAATAAGTTGTGTGTATAATATGTATTAAGGAGGAAAATTTAAATGAGTATAAGAGAAAGATTAAGTGGAAACGAAGCTGTTGCAAATGCAATGCGTCAAATTAATCCTGATGTGGTTGCAGCATTTCCTATAACGCCTTCAACAGAAGTGCCTCAATATTTTTCTACTTTTGTAAATAATGGTAGTGTTGACACAGAGTTTGTTCCAGTTGAAAGTGAACATAGTGCAATGAGTGCATGTGTAGGCGCTTCAAGTGCAGGTGCTAGAGTTATGACTGCAACTTCGGCAAATGGTTTATCACTTATGTGGGAAGTTATTTACATTGCTTCAAGCTTAAGGCTTCCAATTGTTATGGCCTGCGTAAACAGAGCGGTTTCTGGTCCTTTAAATATTCATAACGACCATTCTGATTCAATGGGGGCAAGAGATTCGGGCTGGATTCAACTTTATTCTGAAAATAACCAAGAAGCCTATGATAATATGATTATGGCAAATAGGATTGCCGAGCATAAAGATGTGCAGTTACCGCTTATGGTTTGCTATGACGGTTTTATAACATCTCATTCAATTGAAAACATTGAACTAATTGAAGATGAAAAAGTTAAAGCTTTTGTGGGTGAGTATCATCCCGAACATTATTTATTAAATAAAAACGAACCGATTGCAGTTGGTCCGCTTGATGTTCAATCTTATTTGATAGAACATAAATTCCAGCAAGGGCTAGCAATGAAAAAGGCCAAAGATGTTATTTTAGAAGTTTCTAAAGAATTTGAAGAGATGACTGGTAGAAAATATGGGCTTTTTGAAGAATATAAAATGGAAGATGCTGAAATGGCAATTGTTGTTTTGAACTCAACAGCTGGCACAGCAAAATATGCTGTGGATAAACTTCGTGAAAAAGGAATGAAAGTTGGATTGATTAAACCTAGAGTGTTCAGACCTTTTCCTGTTTATGAGATTGCAAATGCATTAAAAAATGTTAGAGCTATTGCTGTTTTGGATAAAGCTGATAGTTTGAATGGTGCGGGAGGCCCTTTGTTTACAGATGTCACTTCTGCAATGTACACAGCTGGGGTTCTTAGTCCAAAAGTTGTTAATTATATTTATGGAATAGGTGGACGTGATGTTAGAAGCGATGACATTGAAAAAGTTTATTATGATTTAAGATATATAATTGACACGGGCGATATGGGTACACCTTATAGATACTTAGGTTTGAAAGGTTAGGAGGTAGAAGAGATGGCATATAATTTTAAAGAAGCAATTCAAAAACCAAATAGAATGGCGTCTGGTCATAGAATGTGTGCTGGCTGTGGAGCTCCTGTTGTAGTTAATGCTATTTTGCGTGGATTAAAAGAAGAAGACCACGCTGTAATTGGCGCAGCGACCGGGTTAGGAGGTAGAAGAGATGGCATATAATTTTAAAGAAGCAATTCAAAAACCAAATAGAATGGCGTCTGGTCATAGAATGTGTGCTGGCTGTGGAGCTCCTGTTGTAGTTAATGCTATTTTGCGTGGATTAAAAGAAGAAGACCACGCTGTAATTGGCGCAGCGACCGGGTGTTTAGAAGTTTCAAGCTTCATGTATCCTTATACAGCTTGGAGAGATTCTTTTGTACATAGTGCATTTGAAAACGCAGGTGCGACTATTTCTGGCGCGGAAGCGGCATATAAAGCAATGAAAAGGAAAGGCAAATTGCCTGAAAACGAGCATACAAAGTTTATTGCCTTCGGTGGTGATGGTGGAACTTATGATATTGGCTTACAATCACTTTCTGGTGCAATGGAAAGAGGACATGACATGGTGTATGTTTGCTATGATAACGGTGCTTATATGAACACTGGAATTCAAAGGTCTTCTGCAACACCTAGATTTGCCGACACAACAACTTCACCTGCCGGAAAAGTTGTTCCGGGAAAACAACAAAAAAGAAAAGATTTAACAGAAGTAATGGCAGGGCATCATTTACCTTACATTGCCCAAACAGCAGCCATTGGCAATTTCAAAGACATTACTGAAAAAGCTGAAAAAGCAATCTACACAGAAGGTCCTTGTTTTATGAATGTTTTGGCACCTTGCCCAAGAGGTTGGGGATATAACACAGAAGATTTAATGCAAATTAATAAATTGGCGGTTGAAACTTGCTATTGGCCTTTATATGAAATTATTGATGGTAGATATGTTGTGAATTATAAGCCAAAAGAGAAGCTTCCAGTTGAAGAATTTTTAAAACCACAAAAGAGATTTAAACATTTATTTAAAGAAGGAAATGAGTGGATGATAGAGGAACTTCAAAAAGAAGTTGATGAAAGATGGGAAAGATTACTTGCGCTTGAAGAGATGACAAATAAATAATGCCAGAAGATGCAACATTTTCTAGTTGACTTCAAGCCAAAAGTTGTTTAATATAGTAGTTAGAGAGTAATAAATAAAAGGAGGCGACTCGTAATGAAAGAAAAACAAAAAACTTTTGCAAGATGGATTTGCTTATTTTTAGCAGCAATGTTTGTTGTGCCAACAATTTTAGCAGTTATAGTTAGATAATATTTTTTAGGAGAGAATATGGAATCAATATTAAAATCATTTGCCGTGTTTTATGAAACAAAAATATTAGGGTATATCAACACTTTAACGCAATACCCTATTAAAATCGTGGCTTTAGTAATTGACTTAGCAATTGTTATATTTTTGCTATATAAATTAATAAAAATGATAAAAGGCACTAGAGCGGTGCAACTTATAAAAGGAATTGCAATATTACTTATTGCAAACATCCTAAGTGATTTTTTGTCACTAAATATTTTGCATTACATTTTAAATTCTGTTGTGACTTATGGTGTTCTTCTATTAATCGTGGTTTTTCAACCAGAATTAAGAAAAACGCTTGAACAGATGGGGTCTACAAACCTTCGAAAATTTTTTGATTTTGAAGATTCAAATTTGGAAAATGTCGATTGTGTAGTTGATGCCGTTGAGCAAATGGCGAAAGAAAAGACGGGTGCATTAATTGTTTATGAAAAAGAAACTAATCTTGGTGAGATAATTCGCACAGGCGTGAGGCTAGACGCAGAAGTTTCTAGTGAATTAATAGTTAATATATTTGTTCCGGATACTCCTTTACATGATGGTGCAGTTATCATAAAAGACAATAAAATTTCAGCGGCTTCATGCATACTTCCAATAACTGACAGAGAAAACTTGGAGAGATCTTTTGGAACTAGACATAGAGCTGCAATTGGAATAACAGAAATTTCAGATGCAATTGTTATAGTTGTTTCTGAGGAAACAGGCAAAATTTCACTTGCTATGAATGGCAAAATTGCGAGTAACCTACAACCAGACATGTTAAGAAAAGAATTAAAAAAGAGAGTTGTTACTAGCACAGTAAAGCAAAATCAGTTTACTTTAAAAATGAAGGAAATAGCTAATACAACTAAAAAAAATAAAGAATAAAAAGCTCCCACTAGAAGATTCTAGTGGGATTTTTTACTTAAAAAAATGCAAAAGAGTGAATTTTGCACTCTTTTGCAAGAATTAATTAACAGCAAGGACCATTATTTCCTCTGCGGTCATCGTTATTTCCACAGCAACAAAGAATAAAGAATAAAATTATAATCCAAATGAATGTATCGCCACATCCACCAAAGCAGTTATTATTACACATATTAATTTTCCTCCTTTCCATGTATTTAAGTGAAGTCGCTATTTAGCAACCACAATCATTTAATGAATTGTTATTGTTGCAACCGCAATTGCCATTACTAGAGTTACGACCGTTGCTATTGCAACCACAACCATTCCAAAATAGAAGTAAAAATAAGATTAAAAACCAAAGTATGTCGTCATCGTTACAGCAAGAACCTCTAAACAAATTTCCCATATTGTTCCTCCTTTATTTAATGCTTATGGTATATAATATTCGAAACTTGAAATTGTGTTACAATGATGGTGTCGAAAAAATTTTTGTAAGATAAAGAGGTTCATATATTTTTCTCTTGCAAAAACAAAACATTTAGTATACAATTTAATTGTACTACACAAAGAAGAGGTGATATAGGTGCTAGAAGGAAACACTTTTATTGATACTATTATGGAAAAAATTCTTGATGCGATAATGTTTCTTGTCAAAATTTTAATGGATTTCATTTTTTCTGAAAAATGGATTACCTTTATATTTTGGTATATGTTAATTAATTTTTTGGCAATAATCTTAATGAAGAAAGATAAAAAGTATGCTGAGACTGGCCAAAGGCGAACTCGAGAACTCACATTAATATTAGTTGCATTAGCAGGTGGCGGTCTTGGAATGTACTATGCGATGTATAAATATAAACATAAAACATTGCATAAAAAGTTCACAATATTCGTGCCAATTTCGATTGTCCTACATCTTGCATGTGTATCATATCTAATAATGAGTAGTTTTTTGTTTTAGAAGGAGGATTTTATTATGAATATTAAATTAACAGGAAAAAATATTGAAATAACAGAGGCCATTAGAGATTATGTTGAAAAAAGATTAGAAAGATTAGAAAAGTTTGAAGGAAAAAACACAGATATAAATGTTGTATGCAGTGTTGAAAGAGAAGAACAAATTGTTGAAATTCAAATAAATAGTGATGGTGAATTTTTAAGAGTGGAAGAAAGAAATGAAGATCTATATGCTTCTGTTGATTTGGCTATTGATAGAGCTGAAAGACAACTAAGAAAAGAAAAAGAGAAAAGAGTTGAAAAAAATCAATCTAACACTCTTAAAGAAATGGCAAGAGAAATTTCTAAAAAAGAAACACATAACGAAGAAAATATTGTTACAAAAACTTTAGTTTATGAAATTAAACCAATCTCAATTGAAGATGCAAAAATGAAATTAGAAGAAACTGATGATATATTTTTAACTTTTGTAAATTCAGAAACAGAAGAAGTAAACGTTATTTACAGAAGAGGCGATAGCTCTTTTGGAATAGTAATTCCAGAGTAAGTTTACTTAAGTTTTGTGTGAGGTGTCCAAAATGAAAGTTTTTTTGAAAATAGTTCTTTCTATGTTGATAATTATAATTTTATCAGGAATAATTTTTTATATGGTTGATGCCACAAAGGTTTATAATGGCGGTGAACCAATTTTTGCTTTTGCACATAAAATCGTTGATGGAATTGACTTTAGTGCAAAAGTTGATAGTGGATTGGGTTATAAAATTATAAGATTAGACGCTGGAAAAGATGAAGAAATTATTAAAATCGGCACACTTTTTATGAAAGAAAATTTTGATGAAATGTTGCCTGAGCCTGAAAAAGAAATAATTTTGGATGTGTCTGGCGAAAGCGGTGAAACTATTGCTAAAAAAACTACTTTTGGTGAAGCATATAAAGATATAGTCATTTTAGAGGGAGAAGAAGAAACTGTTGATGCCAAATTAATAAATAGTAAGCTTGGCTATTCAATGGCATATTACTATGATTTGTTTGATTATATAGGATTTGAAGACCATGATTTATACACATGGAATTTAACCTCTGGAGATGCAAAAGCAACAATGACAATTTATGATATAACTGATGAGGAAGCATATAAGGAATCACTTGAAAAAATAACAGAAAAAGATTTATTTGAAGAAATCTCGGGTGAATCGGTTAACGAAAACGAAAAATTATATTTTAGAGCTTTTAAAGAAGATGAAATAGATAAAGTTAATTATATTTCTATAATTGATTTGGGTGAGTTAAGATTAATGGTTGACCAATATTATGTGCAAGAAGCAGCAGAAGGCATTGGCGTTTATATGACTAAAATGAAAAATAGCATAAAAATTTTTTGAAAATATAGAAAAATACCCACAAAATACCACGTGTAAAAAAATTGTTTTAGTAAATCATAATAGTGAAAAGAAATGATTTCTTTTCAAAGTGATTAACATTACACGGAGGTGAATATTAAGATGGCAAAGTCAAATTCAATTGAAGTTCCTGGAGCAAAAGAGGCCATGAACAAATTCAAAATGGAAGTTGCTAGTGAAGTTGGTGTTAACCTAAAACAAGGTTATAATGGTGATTTAACTTCAAGACAAGCTGGTACAATCGGTGGTAACATGGTTAAGAAAATGATTCATCAAGCAGAAAGCCAAATGGGTAATAAATAACTAAAGAATATTTTCCCTGTAACAACAAGTTACAGGGGTTTTTTAATTGTAAGTTAAAAAATTATATTATTTTATACGAAAAAGACGTACTATTGCGAGATATATCATATAGAAAAATGAAACTGAAAAATTTATATAATTCACCTCAAAATATGTTGACAAATTATGTAAATAACAATATAATTAATTATGGTAAACCTATTTAATAATTTGTCATGTATGACAAGAAGGAGGACTTTGGTATGAAGTACATTAAGACTCGGTTAAGTTTGGTCCTTGCGATGGTTTTGGTTGTTTTTTCTTGTGTAGGATGTTGGAGTGTATTGGCAGAAGATGTCGATCGTGTAACAGTTCAAGTGACTTACAATGGTGAACCAATGGAATATGGTGGCGAGTACTTAGTCTTAGCTGGCGATGTGATTGTTGTCGATGCAGAACCACTTAAAGGTTCAGAAATAGCTTTTATCAGTTATTTCTTTGCGGACCCAGAAACTTGTGAAAGTTTGACCCAGTACAATTACACTGTGCCGTGTGATCATGCTGAAATTATTATGCCAGCATATGAAGCGGGTACTGAGTTGATTTTGTGGGTTGAACCGGTAGATATTCTTGATGATGGACAACCGTCTGAAATAACGAAAACGGGTTGGCAAGGATACTATCTTGTATGGGGCGAATCGATTGCAACTCACAGTGTAGATGTAACACTTGATTCTAGCACCGAAGCACATAGTCCAGATGCAGTACCGAACGCTAGCACCGAAGCACATAGTCCAGATGCAGTACCGAACGCTAGCACCGAAGCACA
>CAZTCE010000011.1:10038-13744 GCA_964612205.1 uncultured Eubacteriales bacterium
ACGCTAGCACCGAAGCGCATAGTCCAGATGCAGTACCGAATGGTATCATCGAAGCACATAGTCCAGATGCAGTACCGAATGGTATCATCGAAGCACACAGTGAGGATCGTGTATTAAATAATACAAGGCCCAATGTTGAAGCACATAGTGGCGACAAATAATGTGAAAAGCTCCAGGCAATTATTTTTGCTTGGAGCTTTCCAACTAAAAAAGGGTTAAAATTTTACAAAAAAGAAAATAATTTACATAATATCTATTGCAATTTTGTGGTAAATATGGTAATATATTATCAGTGGTGTAAAAAAACACAAACGAGAAATTTAGGAGGTTTTATATTATGAATAATTTAAAGAAAAAAATGTCTTTAATTTTATCAGTCATAATGGTAGCTTTAGCAGTATTCCCTATATTTACTTCTATGGCAAGCTCAAACACATCAGATGTTAGCATGTCAGTAAAACTAAATGGAGTAGAATTAGAGGATACTGGTAGTTACAAAGTAAAAAATGGTGACAAAATATATGTAAAAGCAACAAGTAATATCAGTGGTGCACCTGTTAAATTTACAGGTTATTATTATGCAAATGCTGATACTTGGAAAAGAGAAACAGAAACAGTTGATGTTGATGGTGGCGATTTGACAATCACTGTACCAACACAAACAGCTGGTACTAGAAAAACAATAATGATTGAAGCTGTTCTTACAGGTAACCAAGGTGCAAGTGATCCAACAAGAAGAACTGGTTGGCAAGCTTACACATTAGAATGGATAAGTGCAGATGACACAATTTCAAACAAAGATGTTAATGTTAGATACCAAGGCACTTATTTAACTAATGGTTCTACAACTATTGTTGAAAACAATAGAACTTTAGGACTTTCTGCAACTCCTGAAAACAGAGTTAAGAAGATTTATTTTAAATGGGATAGCGAAGCAATGAGAGAGGTTACAACTTCTCCTGTTAATTTGGAATTACCATCAAACTTTGAAGTTGGAACAACACATAAACTTCAAGTAAAAGCATTGTATGATAATGGCGAAAAATCAGATGCAAAAACATTCTATATAACAATTAAAGCTGCAGACACTAGTGTTAAACCAGGAAATCCAGTTAAACCTGTGAATCCGGTTGATCCAGAAGATTCAGAATTAGATATTCTTCCATGGGAAAAAGATAACAATGAACTTTCTTCATTAGCAATTTCTTTAAGAAATGATTCAGAATCAGATAAAGCAAACAAAAATGTATATGCTTTAGGCGAAAAAGTTACATATTTTATCGATTTTAAAAATGGTGGAAAAGCAATAAAAGACGAAGTTAAAATTTCATTAGAATTACCATTAGATTTTGAAGTTGTTTTTTCAGACGGTGGAGATGTTGATTACAACAAAGGATTAATCACATGGACATATTCAAATGGAATGGAAAAAGAATATGAAGGAACAAAAACAATAGAAATTAAATATAGCTCTTTAGGAAAGAAAAATGTGGATTCAAAAACAATTTATCCGATTGCTTCAATTTCAAAAGATGCTAAAGTTGTAGATAATTCAGCAGTTATAAACTACATTTATAGAGATGAAGATACAGTTATTACAGATACACACGAACCATACATGTATGGTGATGCAAATGCAACAACATTTAGACCAGATGCAACAATTACAAGAGCAGAAGGTGCACTTGTATTAACAAGAATTTTACTTGGTCAAAGTGCAATTGATAATGTTAAAGTAACAAGCGTATATCCTGATTTAGATCAAACATATCTTGAAGCTCAAAAAGCAATTATTGCTGCAACATCATATGGAATTATCAATGGTTATACAAACGGTTACTACAGACCAAACCAAACAATGACAAGAGCAGAATTTATGAAAATTATAGCTACATTTATCGAGCTTAATGCAGAAGATGATGGAATTAACGGATTAGAAATTAAAGCATTAGAAGATAGTGTAAAACTATATAAAGATCCAGTATTAAGATATGCAGTAAACGGAACAACAGTAACTAACCACTGGGCAATTGAAGAAGTAACATTACTTACTAGATTAAATATGACTGCTGTTAGCAAGAATAATAAAAATTTAAGATTAGATGAAGGTATCACAAGAGCAGAAGTTGCTCAACTTGTAAACTTCTTCTTAATGAGAGCACCAGCAGAAGTAACTTCTAAAACAACAACTGGTTTCTCAGATGTAAACAGAAAACATGATTTATTCGCAGATATCGTTGAAGCAACAAGAAGAGCACATGATTTCAGAATCACAGAAGACGGTACAGAAATTGCGGAATAATCTACAATAGATAAATACACTATAAAGGTTGTCATTTAAATGTGACAACCTTTTTGCTGTGGAAAACGTTTATAAAAGAGCTTGTAAAGCTAGAAATTTCAATATATTTAACATAATCTGTTGAAAAAAAGTGGCAGATATGCTATAATTTATCTTAGATAAATTCCTGTTTTCCTGTCGTGCATAAAGAAAAGTCTAGATGCTTTTCGGAAAAAATGCAATAGACGGCAGTTTATATATTTAAAATCGGTTGCCCCATTTTGTTTTTCGAGTGCATGTGCATTTTGAAGAACATTCCCCAATGTCCCGACCGTTTTTAATGGTCGTTCAAATTGAAACTTTTTTAGTTTGAAGAATTTGCAAGGAGGAATTTTGCATGAAAAAGCGGAATCACGTAAGTTGTTTGGTGTTTGTCCTTTTGGTTGTCTTGTGTTTGGCTGTAGCCTATTCGCAAGGCGTGTTTGGTTCAATCGATTTTGGCAAGTTCGTGCACAACGGTGTAGATACGTCTGGCACTTTAAATGTTTCTGCCGAGCCGACTGCCGAACCCACTATTGAACCCACTATCGAGCCCACTGTTGAACCTACTGTTGAGCCTACGCCCGAAGTAACGGCAACACCCATCCCAGAGCCTGAATATCAATTCACTATGGTGGGTAATCAGAACGTTATTATTGGTGATGAAAAAGCAATTATTGAGTACGTTAACGGTTTGAATCAGCAAGAATGGCTTGATTTTGCAATTATCACTGATGAAACTCGTGAGGGTTACAACTATTATGGACGAATCAAGGAAGGCGAAACGATTGTCAAAGATGAGAATGATGTGGTTGTAACCGCTGGAGATGCTGAAAGTTGTGAAGAACTTCTGGTACTTCGAGCTGGTAATGCATTTATCATCGAAGATGAATTTGGCAATGTTACTGAAGGAAAGGGCAACGAAGTAATGCAGGGTGAAGAACTTGTTGAACTTGTTGATACGATGTCTGATAGTGATATCTATGAGAAAGCGTATTACGAAAAGGAGCAAGCAATTTACAAATCTGCCGCTCTTGCCAAGGTTTTCCCGACTGCCGATAACATTCCGGGTTCCTTGAAGTTGGAGAATGGTTTTAATCCAGAGTTGCTCAGCGCGCTGATGCTTGTGAAGTATCAGACGATTGCAGAAAATGGTGAAACGATTACTGTTTATGCAATTGAGTGGAAAGTGTTTATGCCTACCGAAGAAGTACCTTCTGGAAATGATGGTGGTTCGAGCGGGGGTGATAAGCCTGCTGATGATCCTACTCAGGCACCCATTGTAACTCCCACTCCCACTATTGAACCTACCCAGACTCCTACTCCTAAGCCTACTCCTACTATTGAACCTACCCAGACTCCTACTCCTAAGCCTACTCCTACTCC
>CAZTCE010000012.1:0-13193 GCA_964612205.1 uncultured Eubacteriales bacterium
ATAATATAGTTAATAGTTGAACAATCATTCAATCATAAAGGGGCGTGTTTTATGGATAAAGAAATGAAATTTACAATATTAAAAATAGTTATTAGTTTTATAGTTTTTTTACTTGCAATATTGCTTCCAATTTCTGAAGCCACAAAAATATTTTTATTTCTTCTAGCCTATTTAGCTATCGGTTATGAAGTTATTTTTGAAGCATTTAAAAATATCTTTCATGGGGAAATTTTTGACGAAAATTTTTTAATGATGCTTGCAACGTTTGGAGCCTTTGCAACTAAAGAATTTCCAGAAGCATTTATGGTCATGTGGCTTTTCCAAATAGGCGAAGCTTTTCAGGAATACGCAACTGATAAATCAAAAAAATCAATTACCACACTTATGGACATTAGACCAGATTATGCAAACATTGAAGAAGGCAGTAACTTAAAACAAGTTTCTCCAACTGAAATTGAAATTGGTGATATAATCGTTGTTAAACCTGGCGAAAAAATTCCACTTGACGGTATAGTAGTCGATGGAACAAGTTCATTAAACACTTCCGCATTAACAGGAGAATCAAAACCAAGAAAAGTTTTTGCTAATTGCGAAGTGCTTAGCGGTTCAATAAATCAAAATGGTATTTTAAAGATTAAAGTAACAAAAAAATACACTGAATCTACAGTTTCAAAAATTTTAGAATTGGTTGAAAATGCAAGTGAAAAGAAAACAAAATCTGAAAATTTTATAACTAAATTTTCAAAATATTATACGCCATTTGTCGTTTTTTCAGCAATTATTTTAGCATTTGTTCCACCACTATTTTTAGGTTATGAATACCTTTTAGAATACATTCACAGAGCTTGTTCTTTTCTAGTTATATCATGCCCTTGTGCGTTAGTAATTTCTGTTCCTCTTAGTTTCTTCTCTGGAATTGGAAATTGTGCAAAAAATGGAATTTTAATTAAAGGTAGTAATTATCTAGAAACAATTACAAATGTCAAAACATTTGTATTTGATAAAACTGGAACACTTACAAAAGGCAATTTTGAAATTTCAAAAATTGAAGCATTTAATATTTCAAAAGATGATTTAATTGAATTAGCAAGTCTTTGCGAAATATATTCAGACCACCCGATTGCTATTTCAATAAAAAAATATTATAACCAAAAATTAGATTCAACCCGTGTAAATTCAATAACCGAAATTCCTGGAAACGGAATAAAAGCAGTTATAGATGGAAAATCAGTAATAATTGGAAATGATAAGTTACTTGAAAAAAGCAATATTCAGTTTGAAAAAATTGATGATTTAGGAACAATTATATACGTTGCCGTAGAAAATAATTTTGTTGGTTACATCGTAATTAACGATACACTAAAAGAAGAAACTGAAAAAGCAATTAATATTTTAAAGAAAAATAATAATGAACTTGTAATGCTAACTGGTGACAATGAAAATATTGCTAAAGACATATCAAAAAAACTTGGATTAAACAAATATTATGCTGAGCTATTCCCAGCAGATAAGGTTGAAAAATTAGAAGATATTATTAATTCTAAAAATGAACCTGTTGCTTTTGTTGGCGATGGAATAAACGATGCACCTGTACTTATGACTGCCGACCTAGGAATTGCAATGGGCAAGAATGGACTAGATGCCGCAATCGAAGCAGCCGACATTGTCATTATGGACGATAACATTTCTAAAATAAATAAAGCAATATCTATTTCTAAAAAGACATTACGAATTGTAAAAGAAAATATAATTTTTTCATTACTAGTTAAATTTTTAGTATTAATTTTAGGTGCTTTAGGAATTGCCGCAATGTGGTGGGCTGTTTTCGCTGATGTTGGTGTTTCTTTTATAGCAATACTAAATTCGTTAAGAGCTTTGAAATAAAAAATTGCCTAGCTAGGCAATTTTTTATTTTCTCTTATTGCACCTATTACAAAATGTACATCTATTGTTTTGGCAAACAAATTTAAGACTAAATATAACATAAGAAAATATAAAAAACAGAATTGTCAAATCCAAAATATACATCTAACCATTCCTCCGTTTCTAAAAGTGATTTCACAAAATCATGTGGCAAAAAACACTTACACACCACGCAACACCAATTTGAAAAACAATTGCTAATGCCGTTTTTAAAAATCCTCCAAGTTCTTTCTTCATTGCAGAAATTGTTGCAAAGCATGGTGCACTAAATAAATTAAAAGCAACAAAAGCATAGCTTGATGCTTTATCAAAAAAATCAAATGGACTTCCTGTCCCAAAGATTTCATAAGCACTTTTAGCCTCACTACTCAAACCCGAAATTATCTTCATTGAAGATATTATTTGTTCTTTTGCAATCAATCCTTGCAAAGCTGAAACACTTGCCTCCCAGCTTGTTACACCAATTATAGGTTTGAAAAACCAAGAAATTTTTTTGCCCAAAAACGCGAGAATGCTCTTATCAATTTCAACTCCATATTGAAACTCACACGAAAAAGATAGCAAAAACCAAACCAATATCGAAGATAAAAAAATAAGTGTTCCAGCTTTTTTTATAAAATCCATTACTTTACTAAAAACTTCTTTTAATATATATTTTAGATTTGGCAAATTATATTCTGGCAGTTCCGAAATATAAGGCGAATATGATTTAACTTTAAAAAATTTTTTAATGATTAGTGAACTAACTATTGTAATTAAAATTCCAAGCAAATAAAAACTTGTTGCAACCACTCCATAATTTTCTTCAAAGAAATATCCCGTAAAAAGTGCTATAATCGGCAACTTAGCACTACATGGAATAAATGGTGTTAACACCGATGTAACTTTTCGATCATAATCGCTCTCCAAAATTTTAGCAGACATTACACCAGGAACACTGCAACCAGTTCCGATTATAAATGGAATCAATGCTTTACCACTCAACCCTACTTTTCTAAAAACTTTATCAAGCAAAAAGGAAATTCTAGACATATATCCAGTAGTTTCCAAAAAAACAATACATAAAAAAAGAGCAATTAATTGTGGTAAAAACGATAATACAGAACCAACTCCTGTTATAATTCCATCACATATCAAACTAGATATCCATTCTGAAACTCCAGCTAAACTAAGGATTTTCCTGCTTGCCTCACCTAAATATCCAATTGAATTTACAATAAAGTCAGAAGTTAAACTTCCAACCACTCCAACAGATAAAAAATAAATCAAAAACATTATAAAGAAAAAAATTGGAATTGATAAAACCTTACTTAAAAATAACTTATCCAAATTTTGAGTAACATTATTTTTATTTTTTTCCCTAATTAAACACGCTTCACAAATTTTTGAAATAGCCTCATATCTTTTTGTAATTGCTTCTTCAGTTAAAAAATTACTAAAAGTAATTCTGCTACTTCTTGTAAAATGATAATTAGAAATGCAAGTTATTGTTTCATCAATTCCAATTCCTTTTAAAGCCGATATTTTTAAAACCTTTGTCCCAAGCTTTTCCTCTAGTTTTTTGGCATCAATTTTTAGACCTCTACTCTCTAATTTGTCAGACATATTTAGTAAAATCAAAAGCGGGATACCCAAATCCAAAAGTTGTGTAGTCAAATACAAACTTCGTTCCAAACAAGTGGCATCAACAATATTTATAATCAAATCAACCCTCTTGTTTTTAATATAATTTATTGATATTTCTTCTTCAATAGTATATGGATTTAACGAATATATTCCTGGCAAATCTATAATCTCGTGCTTAGTATTTTTTATAACTCCACTTTTTTGTTCAATCGTAACCCCAGGCCAATTCCCAATTTTTTGATTCATTCCAGTTAACTCATTAAAAAGCGTACTCTTCCCAGAATTTTGATTTCCTACCAACGCAACCCTCATTAGACCACCTCCACTTCAATAAACTTAGCTTCTTCTTTTCGAATAGTAAGTTCATATCCACGCAGTTCAATGCTAATTGGATCACCCATCGGAGCTATTTTTGTAACTTTGATTAACGTTCCTCTCGTCAACCCCATTTCCAAAAGATGTCTTTTCACCAAAAAATTTAAAATATCTATACTTATCACTCTAGCCTTTTTATTAATCCTCAAATTCGAAAGTTTCATTTTACCCTCCACTTGTCCAAGATTAATAAAATATATTCTTAAAATCCAAAAATATGCTAGTTAATTATTTTTCCTACTTATCTATCTCTATTTCACCCATTTTTATTGTGGCAATTTCATATCCTAAACCTAAATCATTTTTTTCTCGTTCATTTTTCATTATTACATCTGCAATACGAAGTTGAGTCGGTGAAATCATTTCAGCTGCAACAAAAGCACTTCTATTACCTTTTGCACCAGCATGTGCAAAACCTCTCAAATTTCCAAGCACTGTTATATTTCCTTCAGCAACAATTTCACCACCACCATTAACATCACCTAAAACAACAATGCTTCCTTCATATTCAATTCTTTTTCCAGAACGCACTGTTCCGCGAAAAACCTTTGTTGGCGAAATCGTAATATCTTTATTAAATATATTATCAATTGTTGCAAGCCCCATTTGTTTTGGTCTGTCAAACTTAATTTCCAACTTTGTTTTTTTGGAAAATATATTTAAAATCTCAGCCTCTTCATCAGCAGTCAATCTTCTTCCTTTAATTGTTATAGCTCCTGAAACATCAGAAAAAGTATCAGAACTCATATTTAAAATTTGCAATAGCTTTTCTTTTATATCTGCATAACTTGCATCTTTATTTAACGTTATTACTAACCTATTTTCTTTTTTTTCAAATAACACATCTGTTTTCATATAAAAACCTCCTCAAAATTTTTGCTATTGCACTAAAACATTTTCAATACTTGTCACGCTAATTCTTTCATTAACTTCGTTGTTATAGCCAAAATATTCTTCCATTACTTCTTTAACAGCAGGAGCTGTGTAAGCACCATGACCGCCATGTTCAATTATACAAACAACTGCAATTTCTGGATCATGATATGGTGCAAAACCAACAAACCATGCATTTGGATTACCACTGCTAACAGTTGCAGTTCCAGTTTTACCGGCTACTTCTATAGGGAAAGAAGAGAATGTGCTATAAGCTGTTCCACCTCTCTCACCAGTAACTGAACGCATACCTTCAAACACCGCATTTATTGTTTCTTTACTTATACCCAAATCACCATACTCTTGATCTTCTTTGCCAATTTTTGCATCAACAATCGAATCTATTAAATCACCCGAAACCGAAGTGCCGTCTGATTTAACAACATCTTTAATAATTGTCAGTTCATTTTTTACACCATAATTAGCAAGTGTTGCAATATAATAAGCCATTTGAATTGGTGTAAAACTATTATACGATTGTCCAATTGCAGCAGATAAAGTATCTGCAATCATCCAAGTTCTCTGTTTGCCATCTTTTTCAGTAAGCTTATTAATATACTCTCTCGAAGCAATCACACCTGAAGATTCACCAATAATTTCAATACCAGTTTTTACTCCTAATCCAAAAAGTCTAGTATACCTTGCCAAAGTATCAATTCCCATTCGATAACCAACTTCGTAGAAATAATAGTTGCAAGAAACCTTTAATGCAGTTGCAACATCAACAGGTCCATGAGTTCCTCTATATCCAGACCAAATCCAACAAACAGGTTTATGGCCTTTATCATATTGCCCTTGATCCACGATTGTTTCTTTAACTCCAACCGCTCCCGATTCGACTGCGGCAATTGCTGTTAAAGGCTTATATGTCGAACCCGGAGAATAAGCGCCTTGAATTGCTCGGTTATACATTGGTTTATGTGAATCCTTAAAATACTTCGCATACTCACTATTACTAATTCCGTCTGTAAATTCATCAGGATTATAAGTTGGATAACTTGCTAACGCCAAGACTTCCGAGGTTTTAACATCTAAAACAACTAAAGCACCAGAATCAGCATCTTCGCATTTTTCAGCAAAACCACCTGTTTTAATTCTATCAATATATTTTTCCAAAACCTCTTCTGCCTTTGTTTGCAAATCAATATCTATCGTTAAAACAACACTGTCACCCATAAGACTTTCTGTTGTTTCCGTTTCATCAGTAATTAAGCCATTTGAATTCATCTCGATTCTTTTTTGACCGTCAGTACCACGCAAAAATTCCTCGAAAGTAGCTTCAATTCCAGTCTTACCAATTGTGTCATTTTGACCATAGCCCAACTCCTTTTTCTTTTCATATTCAGGACTACTAATTGGTCCAACATAGCCAACTATATGTGACGCAACATTACCCGAAAGATACTTTCTCGTAGCTTGAGTTGAAATGTTAACACCAGATAAATTGTTAGCTTGCTCCGTAATTACGTGCATACTCTGCTCTGAAATATTTTTTGCTAATGTCACAGATCTATAACTTGAATAACCCTTTGTTGCAATCTCATAACGCATAGCAATTATTTTTTCAACATCAGATAACTCTGTTTGCGTAATTTCATATTTTTTCTTGAAATAATTTATCACATCTGTTGGTGTGGCAGATTCATCCAATTTCAAATTTTTCTTCCAAGACTTAGCACTTTCCTCAGACTTTTTAAATTTCAATTCATCAAAATCAATTGGGAAATTGTTTAAATATGTATCGCCATTAGACTCCAAAATATTCGCTAAATTCAAAAGCTTCTCATTTAATTTTTCTTTAGATGTCTTAGTGTAATACAATTGCACATTATATCCAATTTCATTTGTAACAATTAACTTTCCATATCTATCATATATGTTTCCACGAGGAGCAACAGTTTTAATTTCTCTTACCAAACGTTTCTCAGATTGCTCTCTATAATTTGCACCATTTACAATTTGCAAATCGAACAATTTGTAAATAAAAACTGCTCCTACAATGCACACAAAAGCCATTAAAACATTAAACCTTTGCAATTTTTCCTCCCTATAACAAATAATAACTTCTTTTTCCTTTATTAATAATTTCAGACAATAAACTAAGCGGTTTAAAGAAAGCCCACGCAATAAAAATATTATATATAGCTTCCAAAATAGTGATAACTATAAATTTTAATAATGAAAAATCATATCCATAGCAAATTGCAAACATAAAATAAGCTGCAATTTCAAACAAAATCGTTGCAACTGCCACAATCATTATGATTGACGATTTATTTTCTTTTGAAAATCCATGACTAATTTTTCCACAAAAAAATCCAACCAAAAAGAAAAGTAAAGCATATAATCCTAAAGATTTACCTGTCAAAATATCTAATAAAATGCCATAAGAAATTCCAACAGCTATACCGATTTTTTCGCCACATAAAATTCCAATTGCAACAACAAAAATAATTCCTATATTAGCCTTTACCCCAAAAAGCGGAATATTGTTTAACACATTAAACTGTATCCATATTGAACCAAGCATTACTCCAACAGTGAGTAATCCTGCCAAAAAGTTTCTCAATTTTTAAAGCACCTCACTTCTCGCCACTATATTCTTCTATTATGATTGCTACTGTTTCTAATTTATTAAAATCAACATATGTCTTTAAAATTGCTTCATTCTCAACTGGATTTTTTTTGACATCAAACTCAACAATCTCGCCAATAGGAATTCCCTTTTGATACCTACCGCCAAGACCAGACGTTTCAATTTTGTCGCCTTCAATTAAAGTCAAACTAGTTGGAATATTTATAACTCTAATTTTATTGTTTCCATTTAATTTCGAGCTTCCCTTACAAGACAAAGCATCTCTTGTTCTTGTGGTTCGTCCACTAACCGTGTTACCAGGATCAAGAATAGAAATAACCTTTGCTGTGTTACTAGTGACAGATTCAACATATCCAACTAAACCTTCCTCAGCAACAACAACCATATTAGGCTTTATTCCATCTTTTTCTCCTCTATCTATTGTATAAACTTCTTCCCAATTACTAGCCGACTCACTAATTATATTCGCAACAACGACATCATAATCAGGATAAGATTCAGTCAAATTAACATGCTCTTTCAAAATACTATTTTCAGACAAAATAACTTCGTAACTGCTCAATTTTGCATTTAGCTCATCGTTTTCTTTTCTTAATTCCGAATTTTCATCCTTCAAAACTTCAATTTGACTAAAAAAGTCCATATCCTTTGTGACCCAACTTTTTGCATATATGTATAACCCCTGAGGCAACGTAACAACCTCAGAAAGTATTGATTCTATAAAAGTAACTTTTCTATTTGCGCCATTTGTAAAACCAATGCTTACAAATATCACAATAACAAAAATTACAAAAAATACTTTTTTTAATTTACTCTCACGCATTACTCCTCCTTAAAAATAACAAACATTATCTACGTCTGCCCCTAGCATTAAGAAGCACACTCTTAAGTCCATCTAAATCATCCAAAACTTTACCAGCGCCTTTAACAACACAATCAAGTGGGTTATCTGCGATATTAACAGGAATCCCTGTTTCAATTGCAAGTAACCTATCAAAATTTTTAATTAATGCTCCGCCACCAGAAAGTGTAATTCCATTTATCATAATATCCGCTGCAAGTTCAGGTGGTGTTTTTTCTAAAGTCATTTTAATTGCATCAATCATTTGCATAATAACTTCCTTCATTGCCTCTTCAATTTGAATCGATGTAACCGTTATTGTTCTAGGAAGTCCAGTTGACAAATCTCTTCCCTTAATATCCATTTCTTCAGTTGTCATAGAAGGATAAGCACAACCAATATGAACTTTAATCTCCTCCGCAGTTGTTTCTCCAATTGCTACATTAAATTTTTTTCTAATATAATCAACAATTGATTCATTTAATTCATCACCAGCAATCCTAATAGATTTGCTAGTTACAGTTCCACCTAAAGATATAACACAAATTTCAGTTGTTCCGCCACCGATATCAACAATCATACAACCAGTTGGTTCTCCAACTTTTAGCCCAGCCCCAATCGCAGCAGCCATCGGTTCTTCCATAAGATAAGCTTCTCTTGCACCAGCATTTATTGTTGCTTCCTCAACAGCTCTTTCTTCAACTTCTGTAACACCAGTCGGAACACAAACAACAACTCTAGGTCTTGCAAAAACATACCTTTGGCAAGCTTTATCAACTAAATATTTAAGCATCATTCTAGTTGCAGTAAAATCCGCAATTACACCATCTTTTAAAGGTCTAATTGCATCCAAATTTTCGGGAGTTCTTCCAAGCATTTCCTTAGCCTCAGCACCAACAGCTACAACCTGCTTTGTATAGCGATCTATCGCAACCACAGATGGCTCTCTGATAATTATACCTTTCCCTTTTAAATGCACCAAAGTGTTAGCTGTTCCTAAATCAATACCAATATCTTTTGAAAAAAACTTAAACATAATATTTCACTCCCTCTAAAACTTTCTTAACTCTTTTAAACTAGAAAAAACTCCATCACCGATAATTATATGGTCAACCAATTCAATGCCCATTATTTTACCAGCCTCATAAATTCGATTTGTAAAATTGACATCACTATCACTTGGATATGGATTTCCGCTTGGATGATTGTGCGCTAAAATTATCTTTGAAGCACTATGTTTAATCGGCTCTTTAAAAATCTCACGCACCTCAACCACATTTGAATTTAATCCACCAATCGTATTTGTCGCAACTTTAATTAAAGTGTTTCTGTTTGTCAGCATCACAGTCACAAGCATTTCCTGTTTTAAATGCCTCATGTCTTCCATCAACAATTGAGAAACAACCTCTGGATTATTAACTACCAAACTATTTAGATTGCCTGGTTTAGACATTCTTTTGACTAATTCAGAAATAACTTTTAATTGTATTGCTTTAACTTTTCCTAATCCCTTTATCTTTTGAATTTCTTCAATAGAAAGGTCATTCAAAAACGAAATTCCCTTCTCCTCATAATTATATTTATTCATCAATTCTTGAATAATTTCAACTGATGACTTTTCATTTGTTCCAGTTTTAATTATTATTGCCAAAAGCTCTGCATCTGATAATTTTCCAGAGCCAAAATTTAAAAACTTTTCCTGCGGTCTTTCCATAGACGGTAAATCATTTATTTTCAATTAAAATCCTTTCTTCCTGCTTTTATTAAACTTTAACCTTTCTATAAATTAGAACTGCCGTAAGAATTCCAATAACACTTGCGACATTTAATTCGAATAATACGCTAAAAGACAACCTCAAAACGCAAATATCCAAAACTAAAGGTTCAGTAAGCCCAAAGCTTTTCCCATATCCTAACCACTCCAAATAAGGTATCGATTTTGCCAAATCGCCTAGCAATCCCCCTAAAATGATACCAGAAAATAAAAATATTAGAAAAAGCCAAAATCTAGAATCTCTCATAATGTCCCTCCTTATCTTTTGTTACAAATTCATAAAGTTATTATATATATAATGCAAATCTTTTTCAAGCATTTTGCTTACGGAAGTGCAAAAAAAGTAATATTGTATTCAGATAACATAATTTGATTTTCCCCAACATATAAACATTTTGTTTGATTTTTGTTTACTATGGTGTATAATGATGTGGAAGGAGGAATAATTATGAATAATAATGTTAAGTGTGCTATTGCACTTATTGCTTTTATTATTCTAACTATTCTAGGCTATTTATTACTTACAAATGAAAAAGAAACTGTAATCGAATCTAAATCAACAGAAGAAGATACTATTTTTGTTCACATTGAAGGTGAAGTTGAAAATCCAGGACTTGTTGAAGTTCCATACGGGACACGTCTTTTTGAATTAATCGAAGAAGTTGGCGGAGCAACAGAAAATGCAGATCTTTCAAGAATTAATTTATCAAGCATTATTTCTGATGAGCAAAAAATAGTAATTCCAGCAAAAATAGTTGTTTCTGAATCTTCTGAAAATCCAAGCGAAGAAAATATTTTAATAAACATTAACACCGCTAGCAAAGAAAAGCTTATGACTCTATCTGGCGTTGGCGAAGGCACTGCTGAAAAAATCATTAAATATAGAGAAAACTCTGGATATTTCAACACAATTGAAGATATTATGAATGTTCAAGGAATCGGTGAAAGTAAGTTTAATAATATCAAAAATGATATTACAGTATAAATGTTTCAAGGAGGAATTCATATGAATATAAACGAAATTATAAAGGCGAAACGTGATCAAAAAGAACTTTCTAAAGAGCAAATAGATTTCTTTATAAAAGAATATTCTGCTGGCAATATTCCTGATTATCAGGCTTCAAGTTTGCTTATGGCAATTTACTTAAATGGAATGTCGGAAAATGAAATTCTAAATCTTACTTTGGCAATGGCAAACTCTGGTGAAATGGTTGACCTTTCTGAAATCCCTGGTATAAAAGTAGATAAACATAGTACAGGCGGAATCGGCGACAAAGTCACCATGGTTGTTATGCCGCTCGTTGCTGCTTGTGGTGTTCCAGTTGCAAAAATGTCTGGAAGAGGTTTAGGCTACACCCAAGGTACCGTTGATAAACTAGATTCAATCCCTGGTTTTAGAACAAATCTAGAAATGGATGAATTTATCAGAAATGTTAAAAGAATAGGAATTGCTCTAATGGGACAATCTGAAAATATCGCTATTGCAGACAAAAAATTATATGCACTTCGTGATGTCACAGGCACAGTTGAAAGCATCCCACTTATCGCTTCTAGCGTTATGAGCAAAAAGCTAGCTGCCGGTGCTGATAAAATTCTTCTTGAAGTAACCTGTGGTA
Source organism: uncultured Eubacteriales bacterium (assembly GCA_964612205.1). Classification (GTDB taxonomy): domain Bacteria; phylum Bacillota; class Clostridia; order TANB77; family UBA1234; genus UBA1234. The sequence goes on from CAZTCE010000012.1 coordinate 11,685, forward strand.
GTGGAGCTTTTATGGAAAATGAATTTCGTGCAAGAAAGCTTGCGGAAACCATGGTTAAAATCGGAAATATGGCAGGTAAAGAAACAGTTGCCGTTATAACAAATATGAATCAACCTCTTGGAAGATACTCAGGAAATGCTTTAGAAACTAAAGAAGCAATTGACACTCTATCTGGCAAAGGCGAGCCAGATGTTGTTAATGTCTGTACTCTACTTGGTGCATATATGCTTAAAATGGCTGGTGCTGGCGATAGCATTGTAGCTAATATGAAAACAATTCAAAACAAAATCGATTCTGGCGAAGGGCTAGCAAAATTCAAAGAACTAGTTAGCAGACAATGGGGCGAATCACGTGTTGTAGATGAACCGGAATACTTTATGAAAGCAAAATATAAAATTCCAGTAAATGCTATTAAAGATGGTTATGTTTCCGAAATAGAAGCTAAAAATATTGGGCAAGCCGTTGTAAACCTTGGCGGTGGTAGAATGAAAAAAGAAGACTCTGTTGATTACTTCGTTGGAATTGAAGTCATAAAAAAAATCGGTGATAAAGTTAAAGCTGGCGAACCACTTATATATATTCATGCCAATGATGAAACAAAAGGCCTTTTGCAAGTGGAATTTCTAAGAAATTCTTATAAATTCTCCGATACACCAGTTGAAAAAATAAAAGAAATTTTAGACGTTATTGAAAATTAATGGTGTATTAAGCCACCACATTTGTGCATTTGCAAAGTAATCTAAGAAAAAAATTTCGAAAGATTTCTTTTTTCTAAAATTTGTTGATAATTCATGTAAAATATGGTAAGATGTATGTGGTATTAAATCTTGTGAGGAGGGTTTACAATGAAAAAACTCATTTCTGTCTTCCTGGTTTTGGCATTTGCCATGCTCCCTTGCATTGCGTTTGCTTGCGAATGTGAATGCACTTGTTCGAATTGCACCTGTTATGTCGAAGAACCAACAATTTCACCAATTCTTCTCCGAACAACCGGAAATGTTAATATTCGGCAATACGCAGATATTAACAGTAAATCTGTTGGCAGCCTCAACAAAGGTGTGACTTTTGAGTCCGACACTTTTTATGCAACTACCGACGGTCGTGTTTGGGCACGAATTTACGATGAATATGGTTACATCCGCGGATACGTTTCGATGAAGTATTGGGAATGCATTGACGGAACAGAAATCCCCGATTTGGCATATTACATGACCGTTACCGGCGAATCAGTTCATGTCCGTGAATGGGCCAGTATTAACGCAGATGTCTGTGCTATCGCTCACGAAAACGATGTTTTTGTTGCGGACTATTACACTCACACCTCCGATGGGCGTATTTGGGCAACATGTTTTTCTGAAACGTATGACGAGTTCATTGGTTATATCTCTTGTAAATATCTTGAACCCGCAAGCAAATAATTCAATAACCGTGTAATTTACTTAGAAGGAGTTCTGCAATTTGCAGAACTCCTTCTTTTTTATTTGCATTTTTTTAATTCTTGGCTTGCAT
>CAZTCE010000013.1:0-13072 GCA_964612205.1 uncultured Eubacteriales bacterium
TACATTATGAGCTGCTCTAAGCTGAGTTAGAGTGTCTGGAAAGGACTCTAGAATATTTTTATCGATATTATAATTTAATTTATCTGAAACAATTCCAAGCTCTTTAAGTAAGACCACCAGAGGATCTGACTCATTAGCCTCTCCAGGAATCCACTTCGAGGTGAGCTTAGGAACTACCTCCATAATTTCTTCCCAAATGGAATTGAAGTCCTTATTTACATAAGCCAGATTGGATATATAATTTTCTATATTAAAATCACTCACTGCAATTCCTCCATATCTAGCAGATTTAAGGTATAGGTTTCAAGTTGAAAATCTAGGATGTTTTGGGCTTTTATGGTTACTGTCAATCGATTGCCTCTGCTGTCTAGGCTAATATCAGATCTCTGCACCCTTACCTGAGGCATAAATGTGGTAATGGCTGTCTGTAAATCGTCCACTACCAAATCCTGTAGGACAGTGTTGTTACTTTCATATAATAGTCTGCGAAGATTTACCCCGTAGTGAGGATCCCCCAGCAAAGTCTTCTTATAGGATTGAAGCAGTAAACTGAGGTTCTGCTTGGTAGCCTCTTTATCTCTAATCACTGCAGTCTTATTAGCAGATAGCATATCAGGAAATCTTACTGCGTTCATTTGTTATCACTCTCCTTTGCCCCCTCAGTAACCTTATTCAGTAAATCGTAAGAAGTTACTCCAATTGTGGTACTTATGGGAGCCTCAAAGGTCTCAGTTACTTTGAGCTGCTTAAAGGTGCCATAAAGGGATGAGGTAGGTTGAACATTTCTGAGTTGAAGGTGGCCTAGTACAATAGGTTTTCCCAGGTCGTTATCCTCAAAGCCTACTACCACTATATCATCTTTTTTATACTGCACCTCTACTCCAGGAATATATAGGATGGAGGCCCAGCAAAGCTCTATATCCTTAGTTGAATTAGGCTCTGTAGAGATGCCATCCAATCGAGGAATTCGCACTCGAACTTTGCAATTAGTGTGATCCACATCTTCAATTTGTGCTCTTGTAATCACAGGTGCTTACCCCTCCTTCTGCTGTAGTCTCTCCCTGAATTTAGCAGTAAATCTGCAAAACTGCATATCTAGTTATGCTAATTATGTGTTTTTAGATCTCACCTTCTATATACACTAACTGGCAGTCTTTTAGTCCCTTCTAAAAGGAAAAATGAGCTCAATAGAGCTCATATTCACTAGTCTTCTATATCTCCCTCAACTCTGGTTAGAGATAAGGTGGTCTTACATCCACTGGAGTTGATCTCATCGATTTGTTTTGTAATTATATATAGCCCACTGTAGATAGACTTCTTGCCTAGGAAGTATACATTCACTCTTAGATAAGAGAGAAGTACTGCAGCTCTAAGTAATCCCCTAATTGAAAGAGTGGCCTGAATAGGATACTGAGTCATCTGAGACCACCAAGTCTTATCTGCCTCTGTAGTTTCTAGAAGTTCCTTGGAGCTGGTTAGAGACATTGAGGATTTAGCCTCGATCTTTCCCTCATCATTTATTATGTAAGTATTATCTGTAAACTGCAACTTGGCTGCATAGTTATATAGAATGGAATAAGTGTCATTGGAGTTGACTGTAAATGAAGTCACTAGATCTTTATTAGGGTATCCCACATCTACTACATAGTAGTCAATTGAGGTCTTAGATTGAACAGTATTATATACCTCATCAATCCTAAAGTACGGGCCTCCTAGCTCTCCTGTAAGATCATCGTGGATGGTCATTACATACCGTATAGACTTCTTCACTCCAGTCCCATCATTCTTACTAGCCATGCACTCAACTAAAAAGTTGAGGTAGTCCAATACACTGATGTTTTTCTTGGCTGGAATGGTTACTTTCTTGTCATCTCCTGGAATTAGCCCCATCTGCTTGACCTTGGCGAAATCATGCATTCCGTAGAATGTATCCTGAAGTCCTGAGGATTTTTGCTTTAATAAGCTCTCAATAACCTCACTAGGCTTCTTATTGGAATATCTTGGAAAGTCTCTTACACAAGCCTTTGTCTGCAGGGCTGCACTAGTGGCCTGGATAGTGTAGGTGATCTTGCAATTGTTTACATCTACGTTGGAAGTTACCTTTGTCATCAAAGCCTCTTCCTGCCTATACATAAAGGAAGGAAGAGTGCAATCTCCATAGGTAAATACAATTTTACGACTTTGAGATACTGAGCTTAAAACCTTCTCGATAAGGTTAGGGTCATCATTCTCAGTAATGGGATAATCTATTACCAGAGTGTAGGTATTTAAGGTTCCATTAACCTTTTGCACAGATAAACTCTGCACGTAATTAGGATAGGTAACTTTTACAGCAGCGTAGTATTTTCCATTCATCTCCAGGCTACTCTTAGATTTGTTGTAGGCTCCAAAAGTGTATTGCCCTATCTGCACTAAGATGTAGGGAACCTCTACCTTAGCAGAGGACACTAATAAACTTGCCATAAATTACACCTCAAATCGAACTTCATTTAATGCAGGCAACCTCAGGACTGTGCCCACCTCTGGCTGCTTCAGAGAATCAAAGATATCGTTAAAGCTGCATATAATCCAATAGTAGAGAGCGCTTCCATAATAATCTGAGGCTATGCTGTCATAGCTATCTCCTGCCTTCACCTCATATAGAGCATAAGAAGTATCAGCCTTTAGGTTAGCAGTTAGTCCATAGTAATACCGATTGCTTGCAGAGTCGTAGTAGTAAGGAAACGATTCATACCTACTTATATAATCATAATTTTTATAATTTTTAGAGGCATTCTCTTTTACGCTCATAACTGCTCTCCTTACTTGTTAGATATTCCTTTAGATAGGGCTGTTTCCAAGCCTCTAAAGCTTCCCCATTGTGCCACTGTTTCTGCATCTTGAGGATCTGTCTCAGTAATGGAAAAGGTTACCTCTACCTGTTGATACTTTCCATCCATTCCTATAGGACCAGAATAGGTTACTCCCACATCTCCATTTACCACTCCCTTTATAAAAATGGTGTTACCAAATCTAACCGCAGCAATAGGGGGATTGACAGTCTTTCCCTGCTTAACTGCAGATTGCACTTGGCTAACCTTAAAGGAGGGGAGAGCCATGGCCTGCAAATATTTTACCAGAGTGTCCACATAATCATCTCCTGCCTCTATACCAGCCTCTGTAATAAAGGTGGAATTCGTATAATTGAATTGAGACATAAGATCTCTATGGAGGGATAAGGAGAATTGGATAGTTCTAGGTCCAGAGGACGAGTAGGAGAATATTGGAGCTGTTCTAGCTAATATCTGAGTGCTCTGAAAGGTAGATCCTAAAGTATCTTGCACACTCTCTGGATAGGTGGGGATTATAACATACTTATTTAGTTGATATATGTAAACGTAATTCTCAACCAGAGTAAATCTGTTGGAGAGTGAATTTTGTTTTGCTGCCATCTAAATTAACCCTCCAGAAGTTCTTGCTTAAATTCTGCTGATAGGCAACCCCATAGCAATCTCTCTACATCCTTATCTACGTAGCCTAAGAAGTCTTCCAGCTTGCTAGCCCTCAGAGTGTAGTTACCACTATCTCCTAAGGTAGCACTTTGAGATGGAACATAGTCGAAGAATGTGTTATATAGAAACTTTCTCAAACTCTCACTAAATCCACCCCTTGCGTAGGGCTGCTCATATCTTGCCCCAAAAGCCTTTTCAAAGTCTGTAGAGGATACAATCCTCTGTATCTGCTCAATATTTCTAGGTATAGGATCAGCTGAAGTTATGACGTTTCCAGTCAGATACTCTAGCAGCCTATCACTGAAGGGAACATTGTAGTCAAGATTATTGAGATGCAATAAAGAATTATTTAGTGTTGTAGGATATCCTGTCTGTTCTATAACGGTCATTCTCAAGTCATCAGATCCAGGTACCTGAATGAATAGGTTTAGGTAACGTTGCTTGGAAAATAACTTCTGTTTAGCTCTGATTAGTCTCCTGCTTGGAGTTTTGGAGGTAGTTAGAGCAGCTACTTCGGCTGAGTCCTCCTCAGAAAGAAGATTTTCTAGAGATGCAGTGAAATAAAAATCTGAAGAGTGACCATATTTAGCAGCCTTTTGGGTGAGTAGATATTCACTCACACCACTGGTGCTGGGCTTAAATGTCACTTCCATGGGGCGACCATCTTGACAAAATACTGGCTGAACTCTAATCTCACTGCTAACCTTGCTGTAGATCTTTATGTGATAGGTTGCTCCCACCTTAATTGGAAAGCACGTTGACTTTGAGCTGATGGTTCCAGAACTCTTCCACCACACCTTGGCAGTTACTAATTGAGTAGAGGAGTTCTGATCTGCTACTCTTTTGATAGGAAGCTTTATATTTTCAAATAGCCTATTTGAGTAGCAGTTATAGAAATTCATTAGATCTATTCCATAGTAATCTCTATAAGCTCTCAAATACTCTCCCAACCTCTCGTGCACCTCTGTGCTGTAGTAACTTTGATTGGCACCAAAGGTGGAAGTGATATTTGGAACTGCTTCCCCAAATTCCCACCTAAATTTTGCAGTAGCATCTCCATTGGAGGAGTTTCTGTAGAAATGCCTGCTGTCAAGATATGTTAAATCTGGACAGCTTTTTATCAATTCCTTATTGTAGGGATTAACTGAGAGGCACTGAGGAATTGAGGTGGTTCGAAGGAGGTGCTGAATATATAAGGCTACTTGCGAGTCACTAGTATATTTGTACATCAAACACCTCCATTAGTATATGTGTAAAAAGGGGTCACTCCTACAGAAGAGGACACTTCTGGGCTCACTCCCTGTAAGGTTACTTTTAGAGGAGTGCTCTCCCCTCCTCCTTCTTTGAAATATCCCCGTAGAAACTCCTCAATCTCTAGGATTCCTTCTAGGATCTCCATCATTCTCTTAGAATCACCCTGCTCAGTACCCATAACCTCCTCACCAGCCTCTGACTGAGAATCAGTTAGGGACTCTTGGATACCTAGGTTGCTTCCTGAGGAAACATAATTAGTAGAAGACTTAGTGGTCTTTAAGGTCTTAGCGCTCTGGTAGCCTGTAAATCCGCCAGATTTATCAGGCTCTGTTACCCACCTATTGCGATTCAATCCTGCCCCACTGAACAGATTGCCAAGTCCCTCCAGCATTGATGTAGTAGCCGAAATTCCTACTATCAAACTTTTTCCCAAGCCTTCCAAAGACATGTTCAAGTCTAAGCCATTACCAAAAGCTGAAATGAAGGGTAGTTCAATACCACCTGTGAGGCTTTCCAGCATATCAAAGGATTTCCAGGTAGCATAGCCTACATGACTATTTGCTACCCCTAAACCTGTAGCCGCTAAGACGTTATCTAAGATGTTGTTTACCTTTTCAGATATGTGCATTCTACCACTCACCTGACCAAGCTGAGTGTCTAACTCATCCAAGGTATCTGTATAGCTCATTGCGCTGTTGTACAGATCTGATAGAACCTCATCTGAGATGTTCTGGAATGCCGTCATGTCTGACATTGACAGGCCAAATAATTCAGCGTACTGCTTTCTAACTACATTATTCTTCTCCTGGGATATCTCTTGAACATATTCAACAATGCTCTCTAACAAGGTGTTTACTTCTGATGCACTAACGCCTTCGGTAAGCATCTTATTTATATTCTGTCCCTTTCTATTTGCAGCTAAGACAAATAGATTTTGCAGGGACTCATTGCTGGTCAAGCTGTTTATATCGCCTGAACCAATGTAGTTAATTCCCTGGGCAATACTGGTCAAGGTTTCGGAGCTAACACCGACTGATCCTAAAGCACCCAACCACTTCTGGACCATATACTCAAATTCTACAGATGCCTCTGCCCCTAAGTAGGAACTAACATCCATTAAGGCAGCTTGAACACCATCAAATGCGCTACTTAGGTAACTAGTATCACTGAAGTAGTGATTAAACAGTTTGGTCAACTCTGCTTCCATACCCAAACGAGATGCAGTGCTGTCTTTCTGCTGAATTCGAACAATTTCCAGTAGGCTGGCTTCAGCTGCATCGAAGGTAGTTGCAATCTTATCTGCAATGGTGTCCAAAAAGGCTCTCTGGGTGAGGTTGTCTGCCACACCTAATTCTACTAAGTTGGCTAGATTTTCTAGCACCTGAGTATACTTTACGTAAGGACTTGCTGCTGTATTCTTTCGAATAGTGTCATTGATGGTTTCATAGTTGAAATTGTCTCCAACACCCTGCAGTCTAGCATTTACTGTAGACATGTAGTTGGAGTAGGTATCTAAGTATTTCTCTACAGACCCATTTAAGGCACTAACAGTAGTGCTTAGCGCATGAGTTAAATTTTTATGATTCTGGGCAAAGTACTCTGCAACCTCTTTCTGCATTTCCTTTTGGGTCTCGAATGCTTCTTTCTGATTCTTATCATCTAGCATCTTCTTATAGGATGCTAGAGTTTTTGCAGCCCGCTCCTTCTGGAGGTTTAGACGATCTTCAGCCCTCTTCTCAGCTTTTGCATTCCTCTCTATGAGCTTTTGAGCCGCATCTCCCTTACCCTTACTCTCAAGCTCAATTCTCTTGGCTGCTGCCTTCTCGTCTCTGGCTGCTTTCTTTTTTGCATATTGAGCATCTAAGGCGTCTCTATACTTGGCTACAGCTTCAGCTGCCCTCTTCTCGGCATCTGTGGATGCGCCACGACCTGCAGCTGCCTCTTTAGCTGTTCTTCTTACCTGAGTTTTAGCCATAGTGCCTCCTTCTCAACATACTACTTCTTGCCTTTTTGCTGCCTCATATCTTCTAGCAGCTGCCTCTCCTTCTGAGCATCCTCTAAAATAAACTGCTTAATTAGATCTCTCTCAGTTGGAGTCATTTTACCTGTGTCTTGGTAAGAGATCTTACCGTGTTTGGCTAGATAATATCTCTCCTGGACAATTTCCTTATATCTATGTGGTCCCCAAGGTTCTCCCTTCTCAGTCTCCTGTGGGTCCAAAAAATTCATTTGAGATGCGAAAGGTAGTTTGGTACTTCGCACCACACCTAGGATTGGAGCACACATTATTTATCTTGGTGTCAATCCCGACCTTATCATTTAATTTTGCTGCTGTCTGAAGAAGCAGATTGGTATCTCGCATAGGGAGCTTGCGCAAGAATTGATCTAACTGGGCTGCAGGAACTACTTTATTGTCCACAGTCTCAATAACATGCCTTAGCGTGATTAGTAGGCTGATGTTGATTGTACTTTCAGGATTTCTTTGCCTGAACTCCATCTCCTCCTTTGAGATTTCATCTACATCTCTAGGAGTCTGGTACCTTAATCTAACAACCTTCTTGCTCATTGGGAGAGTCACTTCTCGCAAAGCATTATACTCCTCCATATCAGGAGAGAGTACAGGAATTTCATCCAGATTTAGAGTTATCTTATTTGGCATGTGACAAATAGGACATCTGGATGAGCTTGGATAATCGGCCCCATAAGTCACCACTCTCATCCTATGAAGCAGATACTGATAGTCTCCTAAGCACATATCATAAGAAGAGATACCACAAGGTTCAATCATGCAAGCATCTATAATTTCACTGAGTGTTTTATATGGATACTCTGTGTGAGAGAGTCTCCTCATCTCTTCCTCAGTTGTCATTGATCTCATTTTTATCTGAGCTTTTACTGGCCTGCTATAAATCAGTCCCTTACTAGGCAGCTCACAATATTCTGAAATGGTGTAATCCACTATTTATACCTCCAAAATCGTAGAGTTTACACAATATCATACAAAATATATAGGTAAGAAAAAGGCCATCCAACCTTTTGTTAAGCATTGGTTGGTTGGCCTTTGTAACCAAGTTATTTTAGATTGTATAATCGTCAGGTAAGCGAAGCTCAGCCCAGTCGTAGCAAACGGTTGCATCAACTGTCTGAATGTCATCCTGGCCATAATCATAATCACCAGGCTTAACATCCTTCAACCAAGCACCTTTAATCTCCCAATATCTTACCAACTCTCCATCAGGAGTTAGCTGAAGTAGCTGACAGTCTTTCTTGTACTCACTAGCACTTCCTGTGTAGTCATATTTGCTATTATAGGAAAGTTGTTGCCAAGCAAGAAGTACATCCTTTATATTGGAACCTATGTAATCATAAGCTGAAATGTTAATGTCTGAAAAAGTGGGCTTTCCTGCAAATTTAATTACAGAGTTACCTCTATTGACTGTAATTTCTCCCTGAGAGAACTGAGGAGTGGTGCAGCTCTTTAATGCAAGCATTATCTGCTCTTGGCCTCCCACAATTTTATCAATTTCCTCTGTGGAGCCAGCAACGCTGCCAACTCTAAGAAGATCATCGATTCCAGTTACCACAAGGGTGAAGTTATCCTTTCTTTGAGGGTTATATTCAAGTCCACTATTTGCTATATGATATGCACCGCGTGCAAAACTATTTTCTCTAGCCATTGTATCTTAATCCTCCCCTCTATTACTCTTCCATTGTAAGCTCAGCATTTTCCATGTTGATTGAAATATCAAAGTTTTCAACTGGAAGATTAGGAGCTATGCTGATCTTGCATACAATTTCGTTATAGGTCTTGGATGCCTGTTTCGCAACCTTATAGGATTGAAGTACTCCAGCTGACACCATCTGGTCTAGAAGCTTAACAATTCTAGATTTAAAATTCAACCAAGTTACATCATTGTTGGATTCGTAGGTGTATCTAACAGCTGCATTGTAAGCTTCTTTAGAGATATCGCAAACCATCACCATGAGACTCATATATCCAGAAGCCTTAACTGATTGCTGCAAAGGCAGGAGAGTTCTATCGCCCCAAATAACATCCCCATAAGGTCTGATTGGTACAATACCATTGAATGCTGTACAGTTCTCATCTAAAATGATGTGATTGTCAAAATAATACTTACTCATCTTCAGGTCGGACTCACCTGCAGAAACGCCTCCTCTGGAAGAGTTTGCTACTGGTAACCAGTTCTGGTTGTTCTTCATGCAGCTTCCCATGGATACTAGGTAAGCATAACTAGCAGGAACTGTTACATTGTCCAGAGTTCCATTGGTACCAGAGAGAGTCACCTTGCGGTTAGGAGTAATGAGGTAAGACCACTTATCCTCCTCTCTACCACTAAAGTTGGAAGTTACATGCAACTTCTCAAATTCCTCATTATCAATGTAGGAATCACTGCTCATTAGAGCTGCCTTAATTGCAGCTGCAAGCACATCTCCCTTCATTATAGGGCTATCAGTAATTGAGTTGTTAGATAATTCAGCAGTATCGTACTCAACGCTATCGATAACCATGCAGTCTCTTCTGCCAGAGGCAATGTCCACTAGGGCAATATGCTCGTCACAGTCAAAATCGAAAGAGAAGCTCAAGCTACCAGAGGGCTCCAAAGCATTTCCATCGGAACCACTTACAGCAAGCTTTGAACCCTTTTTACTGGAAGTAAATTCAGCCTTGTGGCGAGCCCTGATTGTACCGTGAGTACCAGCAGTTAGGAATTTTACATTATATCCATCTTTATCCAAGAGGAAATCAAGCTTTGCAGCCTTCAATGTGCCTCTGGAGCCGTCTGCATTATTTGCAGGATTGTAGTAGAGGACATCATACCCCTTGCTGAGATAGTCTCTAACCATTGCAAAGCAGAGTTGCTCTTCCTGGAAGTTGTTGCTATCTTTATCTTCCTCCACATCTAGAAGGTTTTTCACCTCACTATATTGAGAAGAGGATATATACACACATCTATTCTCATCTGCCTTGCCTTCTTTAATTGGGGCCAAGCCTGGGAAGAATATAACTTGCTCATCTCCAGAATATTCAGCACCAGTATTATCAACAAGGTCAATATTAATCTTAGGCATTCTAGAATATCTCCTTAATTAACTAATTGCTTTTAGGAAATTCCAATACAAATGAGTCTGTTTCTACTCCTCCCTCCACAGGAACCAATTCGGCCATAGAAACTTTAGGTATCCCTTTATGATTATAGGAGAATAGATAGGCATCATTTAATTGAATTCTTAAGGTCATTCTGGTGAATTGCCCAGGAATTAACCTTTCTGCTATATCGCTATTGTCTGTAACCTGATTGGTTAGAGACATATACGAAATATATTTTAGAGCAGATCCATTATAAGGAATCTGCAGTTCTAACTTTGGATGATTGATAATTTGAAACACAAAGTTTCTTACATATTCATCTGCTTCTTCTTGATATCTGGTATAGATGTCAATTTGATATTGCAGAGTCATGGGAACAGCATTCAGGTGATCCACCTCAGTAGAGGTTGCTTTGAACACCTTACCTGCACTACTTAAGGGCCTCTTAGCAGTAACTTGTAGATCAATATCTCTACCTCTGCCAATTGCTATGAGAGGCAGTGTTAAAGGTTTGTCAGATGCTCTATCTGCCCTTACCTGAAACAATCTGTGAACTTCATCTGGCCCTAAAACCAGTAGATCTGGATCCAGTATCCAGGAGGAGATCTTCTTTTGAACTGCTCTATCATATAAAGCTACAGACATTTGATTACTCCTCCTCTAAATCTTCCTCATCAGGGTCCATCCACTCTTCATACAAATCTGGTATCCAATCGGCATAGAGATTCAAGACTTCATCGAAGAAGTTGTAGGGAGCAGCACCAACCACCCCAAAATTAATCATTCTGGCTAGCGAATCGACTGTAAGCTCTGTATAATTTAGCCTTAAATCTGTATCTGGAATTATATAATAATCACCCTTTACTTCCAAGGGATATAGGTGTGAGAACCAGAGGTCTACAATTCTCTCAAAGGTGGGGGCTACAGGATTTCCTGTTTCATCCTTAGGCCACCCCAAATCAGTAGATTCAAAGTAGTCGTTCCACTTCTTCACTAGTCCCTTATTGTAATTGGCAGAGTTACTCACATACTCCTGCATGGACTTGATTATTCTTTCACAAAACTCCTTGAGGTTAGATACACCATCAGGATTTTGTATCACCAGCTCCACTAGAATCACCTCCTGATTTCTCTGCACTGGCTGCTAACTCCTGGACTGTTGCGTATAAAGCATCCTCGACGCTTCGGCCTTCCTTATGGGCTTTTGCAGCAGCTTTAGCTACATCATCTTTGGACGCCTTGCTGATAAGGTCTGTAACCTGCTCTACCCAATCTTTCTGAGATTTAGGCACCTTTTTACCAGAGGAACCTCTAGATCCCTTACGATAGCCTCTACCCCTACTGTATGTTTCCTCTCCAGATTTAGTTTGCCATTTATCTAAGATCTTCTCTACTTGATCTCTAGTAGATGCCTCTAGGATCTCCTCAAAGGGGCGAGTTTCTAAATCTCCGAAGGTTTTAGCTTCTTCCACATCTGAAAGAAGTAGCAGTGCCTGTAGTTTATATATGTCCCCTTTATAGGTACGAGGATCTATTAACCACTTGGCAGCTGCAATTTTCTTCAATCCTGCAGGGACACGCAGGTCCCCATTTTGAAACTCATTGTGAAGCATCCTTCCATGTTCAAGGGGAACTGCAGTCGTAAGGTCCTTATTGGTAACAAAAGGTAGCCACTTATTTCTAGCAGTATCCACTCCAAAAGATTTAATAGAGTCTATTACTAGAGGTTTGATGTATTTAATAGCTTCCTGATTGAAGACTCTATTATTATTAACTAAACTCTCTATAGCTTGATCATCTGTCTTATCGAAGGATCCAAGACCTTCAATCTCACTGCCATCTAGATTTGTAATTAATTTTTCAATTAAAGTATCCATCAATAAGAATCATCCTCATCCTCTTGTCTAAGCAGATTAAAATCTTGATAACTCCTTTCCATCTTACTGGAAGGTAGCCTATCTTCATATTCAGGAACTAGCTCACAGGAGATGGAGGCTGGGTAGATAATGCTATTAACTAACTGCTCCACCCTAAATAGTCTACCAACAGAATGATCTAATCCACTGGGGATTACGAAGAGAGCACCTCTCTGAATATTTGGAAGATCATAAGGAACGTGAATAATTGAGGAATTCTCCTGTAGTTCAGCATTCCATCCCATCTTCTTGGCACTCTTCTGGTCTGGGTGGTCCTCAAAGATAACCCCCACTAGTTGAGGTGCTTCATAATTGGAGGAGATTTCAGCATATGTTGTATAGTGCCTACCTGGAAGAGGTGCATAGTATATAACCTGAATTCCCCAGAGCTTAACCATCTCTTCAAAATATTTACGATGGATTTTTATATCTGGGGTGAGCAGCTTTCCATATCTCTGCTCATCTGGAATTCTCATTTCCCTTGGGAGCATGCACACCCCTCCTTACACTCCTTTAAGCCTCTTTAGAGGCAATCTCTTCAATCTGCTTCATCATATCTGCAAAGGCCTGCTTTGCAACTGCACCACTGGGAAGACTGAGGAGTTCCTTAGTTCCCATATAAATCTTAACGACTCCATCCTTTACTTGGGCTGAAAATTTATATTTGGAATCTAGCTTACCTGCTGCCTTTCCAGCTTTATCAGCAGCCCTCTTGGAGGCACCTGAAGGAGGAGTGAGGTCCTGTTCCCCCAGTTCCACTCGAGCAATAACATTTTCACTGGGTCTACCTGCCTGTGTTGCAAGAGAGAATTCCTCTTCACCACCTTCATCTAAGAGCTTGAGGAGCTTTTTATCCTGCTCACTCTTTTTATCCTTGGGGAAGTTTTTAGAAAGAGCATTAACGAAATCTTTACGATTCTTCTCTTCCTCTTTTCCACTGGCTCTTACAATAATGTACTTATTAGGATCTTCTTTTTTATCGAAGATGCCTTCCTCAAGAATCTCTTCCTGCTTCCCATAAATAGCTTCAAGTTCACCCTTTATCTGATTAAATAAATCCATGTCTTAATCCTTATCTAAATCGTCAATAGATTGCTGCATTGTACCAGGCCTCTCATTAGGCTTAAATCTATACTCATTACCAATCTTAAAGACTCCCCTCTGCCTACCTTCCTTGTTGGCCTGATCTATATCGGCTGTGGAATCAGCATCCAGAGTGTTATCCAATTCCTGCTTATCTAGCATACCAAGCTGCACAGGTCCTTTATATTTTTCCCCATATATAGCAGGATATATTATAT
>CAZTCE010000014.1:0-12871 GCA_964612205.1 uncultured Eubacteriales bacterium
CTATTAACCTCGTGTGATAGCAATGATAACAACGATGATTATGATAATAAACAAAACTATAACGATGTTTTAAATGATTTTGAAACAGAAAATTTAAATGAAACGAAACGAATTTCTTACAATGATTTAATAAATCGGGAATGAATTTTCGGGCGAAGAAATAAATAATGTTCAAGAAAACGAAGAAAAAACCGAAGAACCGAAAGATCCGAATTTACTTTCTGAATATTCAACTTCTCTTGGTTCTAGTAGCAAAGAAAGAGTAAATAATCTAAAAATAGTTTGCGAAAGATTAAATAATTTTATTCTTAATCCAGGCGAAACTTTTTCCTATAATGATGTTTGTGGGCCTTATGGCGAAAGTGATGGTTTTCAGGAAGCACCAATTCTTTTAAGTGATGGAACTAAGGAAAATGGTTTTGGTGGTGGTGTGTGCCAGCTTAGTAGCACTTTATATAATGTTGTGAAAAATATTGACAATATTAATATAACAGAACATCACCATCATAGTGCAAAGGTTTCTTATGTGCCTGAAAACCAAGATGCAACAATAAGCTTACAAAGTGGACTTGATTTTAAATTTGTAAATAATAATTCATTTCCAATTCGTTTTGAATCAACCTGTGCAAATTGGAAAGTAAATGTTTCTGCGTTTAAAAATTTATAGCAAAACAAAAAACTATATTTGTAAATCTATACAAATATAGTTTTTTAATTACATTTCAAACAAGGTTTATATCCTGCATTATACGCATCAACTTCGGTGATAAAAGTCTGGTACTTCTCGTCAATAAATTCATCCTTAAAATATCCATATTCATCAATTTTATCTTTAATTAATGGACAATCCTTTTTATGATACAATAATGTTCCACTATTATCGTATTCTGCACCATAATAGTAATCACGTCTTACTATTTGAGAACCACCTAAGGCATAACTATTGTAATAAGCGCCTTTTAAAGTACCAATCGGAATACCTTGCACGAAAGCCATAATCGATATGTCATTAATGCTATTTACCCAATCATCTTCAGGTATTTCTGGAAGATAAAAATCGTATGTACTACCCAACAAATCAGCAAATCTATTATGCTCACTAATTTCCTCTGTTAAACATTCTGAAACAATTTTTATAATAGTCTTTCTTCTATTTTCATGAAATTTTCCAACTGTATAAGTTCCATCATCGTTTTTTTGGTAATCATCTAAGAAATTTGTAACAGCATCATCAGGTAATAACTCAGGACCAATCCTATTTCTTAATGAATACAATATGTCAGACATATTATTTGTTAAAGAAGCTATTTCATCAGTCGTATAATTTGGCGCACCTTCATAAGCAAAATCTGAATTGTAGTTGTTTCTAATTTCTTCTAATGTGTTTCCTTGTAACCTGCCAGAATAACATGTCTTATCAATGTATAAATAGATATCTTCGCCTAATGTATAACCAATCGTATATCCGCTTGGTGATTCATAAGTATAAGGTATTTTGGTCGAAAGTTGATATTCATATCCATTAGAAGTTAGCTCTTGAGAATAAATATAAAAACCGTCATAAGCAAGTACAACAACCGCAGGAACATAAGAAGCAAAATAATTCTTTATATAACTATCAGAAGAAGTTGCAAATGAAGCTGTTGTATCTGAAGTTTTGTATGGTATATTATAATTTATCGCCATTGAATGAAAAAAAGTATTTATTGATTCTAATGCAAGTTCAGGTGTAATATTAATAACATCTCCAAACTCATTATCATAATCAAAACCACTAACAGCAATTATCTGATCGATTGCATCTTTCGTTGCTACATCAATTGCATTGTTGATTCTAACTTCGTCTTCTAAAGCAGTAAATCTACTATCAACAGTATTTCTACAAATTATAGAAAATGGAATTATTATAGCTAAAAATATAAAAGTCCAATGAAGTATTTTCAAATTTATCCTCCTTTCTTCTAAAATCTAATCTTTCTTTATTTAATAGGCTTCTTGCGAGCCATTATTTCTAATCATTCCACCATAAGGAACTCCGATTTTAAAAGTTTCTTGTCTAGATGCAAAAATGAGTTCTTTCATTAAAGTAGATTGCGTTTTATTAGTATTTTTTACGGATACATAGAAATAATCTCCTGCTTCCATATCTGTGTAATTATCACCATTATTTAAAACTTCTTCAATTGAAGTAGTATACACATTCATATATCCGTCTATTTGATATATACGTTTTCTATGCTCTAATGTTACTTCATACCTATTCCCTGTTGCATTTATGCTTTGTAAAAACTGAGAATACATAGTTGGAGTTATATATCCTAAATTTCTTACAGAATCAACAAACTCAACGACGTTCGCATAGACAGACATGTACGATATATCATCTTGTCTTTCCCATGTATCCATAATAGGAAATATAAACATCAATATAACCGCTAAAATCATTGAAAAAACTACAATTAATGAATCCTCCAATTTATCTCACCTCTTTTACAAATTTTATCTAACAGTGGTATACGTTACAGCAAAAGTAATGTTACCATCTATATCTTTTTGTGGAATACATGAATACGTAAACTTTTGATTCCTTCCTAACATGTCTAAGTTATTAAGTAAAGTATTATATTTTCCGTTTTTGTTTTCAACATTTTCAGGAGTAACTGTTTCAGTTCCAACCGTTAAAGAACCCACATTCATTTGTTCCATGTTAAAAAGAGTTATATATATTTCTGACCTAGTAATTTCACGTTGCTTTTTTGTACCATCAATTATATTGGCTTCTGCCCTATTCTCAATACTTATTGCAGTATTGGCAGAATTTAAATAAACCTGCAGACGACTATATGAATAAATAGAGGCAGTTGTTGCAAATATGAATAAAAATGCTGATGCAGCCATATATATAAATTTACCTAAGTTATCCATAATTTTAACTACGCCTCCTTTTAGTTAATTTATTTAGTTATTGTTATACTGTTCACATATCCATCAGAATCATAAGTATAAGTATACTTATAACTTTCTTTAAGCTTATCATACGCATCTGGACTTTTTAATTCAGCTATTATCGCAGAATCCACATTAGCAGTTACCTCATGCATATGATTAACTCTTTTTGTGTCATCATTTGCTTTGTTATAAAGATTTAAAGCATCGATACCCAAAATGTTATTGTCAAAAGAGAGGTAATATCTATTAAATGACTCAATTGCACTTAATTCTGCTTGGTCATTTGAAGCACTTGCAAATCCTCTCGCACTTGCAAGTATGTAAATCGCTATTCCTATAATCATAACAGCCATTAAAATTCCACCAGCCATAATCAATGCTTTTGACGCATTATCCATAAATATCACCTCTCATATTAAACATCCTGTACTAATTATTGGTACTTAATATCACTAATGTAACCTGCTGGGCTGTACTGAAATGAAACAGTATAAGTTTTATTATCAGTTATACTCGTTAAATCACTTGGTAAAGTTCCACCATTAACTGTTATTTGACCACCATCTGGTAATGTCTTTTGAGCATTGATTGATCTTGCTGTATTAATTGCTGTTTTTAATTCTCTACCTCTAATTTCACCCTCATATTGTTGTAATTGAGAGTTGATAGAAGTAACAGTTAAAGCATCGATTTGATTCAATGCGTCATCAGTCATACTGTTTGCTGATGAAAAAATATAAATACCAATACCTACTATTGCAACTGCTATTAAAATAGCACCCGCCATGATTAATGCTTTTGATGCATTATCCATATTAAATCATCCTTTCTTTTTTTAAAATATATTTTAATTTGAATTTTGAAATCTTATAAAAGTGAACCCATCTGGGTGAAATATGTGCCCATATCCATAACACTTGCAATCATAAGTGGAGCAATTAGGTAACCAACAAAAAGTGTGACCATTGGGGCAAAACCAATAACTCTACCAATTTTTGCTTTCTTATTAACTAGTCTTTCGTTTGTTTCTTTTCTAACTTCTTGATAGAAAGCTCTTTCTTGCTCAAGCTCATCGAAAGCATCAGTTAATTTAACGTTTTCTACTGCTGATTGTAAACTTTCAACAATTCTTACAAATGGTTTGTAAGGCGCATCTTCTTTTAATTCTTCTAATGCTTCCATAGCACCACTTTCATAGTTATTTAAACATTTCATAAGTGGTTCTTTGAAAATGTTTGCATATCTAGCAAGCCATTCAATTATAAACTCAACTGAAATTCTTTCAATATACATAAGCATAAGTATAATCGTTTGGAATTGCATAACCTCGTCTTCCATTTCCATTTCTCTCATTTTCCTTTGGAACATTAAAATCACTAAAGGCATATAATACATCGCATAAGCAATTAAAAGTGCAATAACAACTTCAAGCCATTTTAAATATTCATTTGCATATAATTTTAATTTTTCATAAACCCTCTCAGCATTTGTGTAAACTTGATTATATGTAAGAGGAACACTATACACTTCTATAACACATTCTTTAATTACATCAGTTGAAACAACGCCTTCATTTTCTTGAATAGACATTTCATAAATCAAATCAGAAAGTTCATCAACAAAGTTTTCTCTAGGCATTTCAACGTGTGAATCAAGTATTGCTTTTTGGATTGATGCCCTTGCAGATGCAGAACTAATGCTTTTAACTTTTATTTTTCTTTCAATCCTCTTCGCAATATATTCAGCCCCTTCATCTGACAGAGGTTGATTATTAATTATAAGCATTTCATTAGCAATTTTTTCAACAGCAACATCCTTCGAATCATTTCTAACTGATTGAATAATTTTATTATTATCTGCTAAATCGCTAATAAAAAATCTATCAAATGCACTAAGTGCATCTGCAGCATTTTGATCGTCGTCAGACATTTGACCAAAGACCGCATTATCTGTTGTAGAGCTATATAAAATATTGTTTATAGCAATTTTGTGAACTTGGCCTATAACAAAAAGTGAAGCAAAAAATCCAACCACACACCAAGTAACTCTATTTACATATAGCCATTCCATTTTCAATTTTGAATTTGTTTCTTTAAGCAAATTACGAACTTTAACATATTCTTTTTGTGTTGCTTTTGGCATAAGTTGATCGATAAATTGTTCAATAATTGGCAACCTATAAACTTTTTCTTGCCAAGGATTTTCATTATCGTTTTCAGCTCTTGTTCTATCCGAATTATCTTTAACACGTTTTAATAAAGAGTATGAAACGAAAATCAAAACTAATAAACCAAGTTGTGCTAAAAAGCCTCCTCCACCTTCGTAGAAATCTCTAGTAGATTCAAAAGAATTCATTGCCCAATTTTTAAGTGGGATAATCAAAAGTATTGGAGCTAAAGCTATGTAAGTCAAACTCTTAAATAAATAATCTAACTTATCACGTTTTAATATTTCAAGTTGTAATTCTTGAGTGATATTGTTCATGTTTTTCAAATATAATGAAATTCCATTAACTTTTCTATCACCAAATTCTTTTGTTAAATAAGATATACCAGCAAAAGCTTTTAAAAATCTATTTGGAGCTATATCATAATATTTTTCAAGTTCGAGTTCTGGCTCAGCAGAAATTAATATTTCGTATATTTTATCTGCTTGAACAACAACTTCCATTTCTTCTAATAATGAAGCTTCATAAAGTGCTTCGTCAACCATGTTTGTTTCATGATATGCATGTCTAACTTCTGAAAACAATTCTAATTGTTGTTTTAATAATTTATCTTCAATTGAATTAACCATCATATCTGTCATGTTTTCGATTACTACAAGAACACCAATCATTGATACAATCATCATAAATAGGTCTTCCCTATTTATCCATGCTAAAAGTATCGCAAATAAAAATGCTAAGCCAATTCCTCTTAAAGAAATTTTTGCTGTTTCATTTCTGATTGTGTATTCATCATCATCATGTAAAAGTTCAAGTCTTCTTCTAATTTTATATACATATCTATTTATAATTGGTATCGTGATTAATCTTGTATATATTTTCTGAAGTGTTGCTCCAGAAGACATTGATGATTCGTTTGATGTCAACATCTTCTGAAGTGCAACGCTTTGATTTGACTTGTTTTTCTTTTGAATTATTAAAAAAGCTATTAATACAAACACGAACAATACAAGTGGCACAAATATTAATATGAGTAATAAATTTGAGTCCATCATAATCCTCCTTTACAGTTTAATAACTTATTCAACAACTCTTCTCTTTGTAACTGTTGTATCTAAATCAAAATATTGATCAATAAATTTGTCGAATGCAATTTTATCATCTTCAGACATATTCTCTCTCATTTCTTTTAAGTTGTCATCAGAAATTCTATTTTTAATAACATATTCGCCATTTTCAAATTCAACAATATTTACAGCATTGTATGTTTCTGTTTCCGTTATTTTTGTAAAGTAGTGTGTAGCATTATCAATAAACTTGTCCATCTTGCCTTCCATAGTTGGCTCATTGTGATGATCAAATGTATATCTGTTTTCTTCTTTAACAGGAATACATTCTGTTATTCTTTCAATAAATCTTTGTCCATCGTAAGATTTCTTTAAATGTACTTCAAAGTTTAATACGTTAACAACTTGCACTTCGGCAACTTTTTCGTTATTGAACATACCAATTTTTAAAAGTGAGTTACGAAGTGATAAAACTAAGTTTGCAAAAGTTTTAGCGTGGTGCGTGAAGATTGTAAATTTACTTGCAACCTGTGCCATCTGAATCATCCAAGCAGCAACTTCATCTGTTGCAACCTCACCAAGGATATTAACAGAACCGTCAGTTTTCTTTTGTAAGTCCAAACCTTCTTGACCAGAAACTGTATCAGTTTCTCTAAACGTTAAAATGTTTCTATTCGGATAAACTTTTCTTAAGTGCAACTCGAATGCCATCTCTTGTACCCTTATGTTTAATGTTGGGTAGATATATTTAATCATCGCCATAAGCATTGTTGTTTTACCACAACCTTGCTCACCAGTAAGAGCTGTAACTCTTGCACCTTTTACTAAGAATTTTAATAAATCTATAACTGGTTCTCTTCCTGGATGTCTTACTAAGTTTTCAAGCACAGCATTTGGAGTATCGAACTTTCTAACAAAGAATGCCCAAGACTCTGACATACTTGGCCTAACAACAACGACACGGGAACCATCTTTCATTTCATTTACTTTATAACCGTTTGTATCAGAAAGCTGACCTGGGTTATTATATTTGTAAATGTTTTGACATACTCTTCTAAGTTCTGCATATGAACCAAAAGATAAGCAAGCCATTTGAATTGATTTACCATGATAGAATATCCAAACGCTATCGTAAGCTCTTGGAACTGTTTTTTCAGTTGTTTGTTTTATGTAGTCACCTAATTGTGCAACTTGGTACATGAATGATTCTGGCAAACCAGAAACACCACCAGAAATACCATCAATATTCATATCTCTAACTTCATCAACAACACTGAAGCCTTTGTAGTTTTGATAAATTCTTTGAGATAGAATATTCAATCTATCTTCAAAAGATAAATAATCATATTCCTTTTCAAAAATATCATCAATTTCCTCAGGTGTTATAACGTAAGATGGAGTGCTTGCACCATAAATTGTTTTTAAATCATCAAGATTATATTTCTTGATTAATTCACTTAAAGCATTATAACCATATTGTTGCTTGTACATATAAAGAAGAATATCGAATTTATCCATTGAAGTTAATTTGTCAACATTATCGAAATCAATCGCTGATGTGATATTAACTTGGTTTACTCCATACTCTCTATGAAGCAAATCGAAAATTAATTCTTTAACATACTTCTTATCGTTTACATCACCATAAGTACAACCTTTTAAAGCTTTTTTTAATTCATACTTTTTGTTCTTTCTTCTTCGAAGTTCTTCTTCTGAAAGACCAATATCATAAAGGTTCGTTCTAGTGATTTCGTCCATACGTGCTTTAATAAATTTTGTCATCTGTTCTACGGTGTATGTTCTTCCATCTTTATTTAATTTCATCACGCTACTGGAATCATTTTTTGTAAAAATGTAGATTATAAAGGCAATTGTTCCTCCAATTAGCAAAAATATAATTGCGTAGTTTAAAAACATACGGTTTACCACCTTTCCCAAAAAGGTTTTATCTATCTATTAATTTTGAACTTAATGCACTTAAAATTGCATCAACCAATTTGCTTGTTTCATCAATAAAGAAACCATTTCTATCTAAAGCTACATTTGCTTTGATGTTCGATGAAACAAATGAAGTAATTGTTCCATCATTACATGCATCAAAAAATTGTGTGTTATATGGAATCGTGTACAATTTCTTTTTATAGTTAAAAGTTCTTGCAATATTTTTTGCAGAATAACTTGAAAATCTATCATACTTTCCTATAACAGGAATAATAGGTTTTTCTTGCAAAATTTTTAAAGTTTCTATCGCATTAAATGTTTTCTTTAGTGTTAATCTACTTTGACTTGTTGTTAAAACAATCAAATCAGATTTTTGCAATATTTTATTAATTTCTTGATCAGACGTTCCTTTGTTTAAATCAACCAATACAATGTCATAATATTGATTAGCAAAATCAAGAATTAATGGAAATGTTTCTAATATTCTTGAATAAGAATCTTTGTCATTTTTAAAAGTTCCAAAAAGTAATTCTAATCTTCCACCTTTGTAGATTGGCTTTGAATAATTTGCAATGCTCTCTGGTGAAAGTTTATTACTTCTAAGCAATCTGTCTAATGCGTCAACACCAGTGTCAGCAATATCAAGACTTCCTTTGTTACCAAGCTTATCTAAGTTCATAAAAGAAGACTCTAATGAAAAATCAGAGAAATGAGTTTGTGTAACTAAAGTTTTATATTTACATTTAGCAGGAAACATCGATGCTACCGAAACAACCGAAGAAGTTGTTGATGCTTGTGAAGTTTCAACTGGATTCCAAAACGATACAATTGGCATTTTCTTTCCTCCTATCTAGAAAACTTTGCAGTGTTTTCAATATTTTTAATAACTTTCCTCAAAGCAGATTTTTCATCACCTGTTACAGCAGAAACGACTTCTATGATTGCCTCTTTATACATTTTTGATAAGGCCCTAAAATCAATTTTTCTGCTATATTGGTTTTGAATATTCACTGATAAATCTCCTTGGTCATAAGGAAAGTTTATCGTGTTATGTGCCCAAAGTAGTGGCAAATTTTCAACAAGAATATCGATATATTGACTATCTGCCGTGTTAACATCACTATAATATAAAAGTTTAGTAAGAACTAATTGAGCTTCTGTATCAACACTTCTCTTAGCAGCACACATATATTTCAATAGTTCAATGCTTTTTAATATGTGATATTTGTCGTAAGACGAAACAAAGAATAAATTGTTTGCACTCTTTAAATCGTATTCTTCACACATTTCATTTGTGTCAGCATCAACTAGCACATATTCAAACTCTGTAAAATCTTCTCCTTTTGAAAGGAAATATTTTTTTAGTTCAAGCATATTGCTGAAGCCGATGGCGAATTCAACGCCATCATGCTCCACAACATATTGATTTTGCTCTTCCATATTTCCAATCGTTGGAATTATATATCTTGTTTTTTGATTAGTAGTTGCATCGATAAAAATTGTTTTCTTGCCAAGTTGAGCAAGTACTTTTGAAACATACATAACTAATTCTGTTTTATCAATGTTGCCTACAAAACCTATGCATTTCATTTCAATTCCTCCTTAGTATGATAATAATTAATTAGAAACAGTTTGTCTTTGCAATAAGTTTAATAAATATTGTTGTCTTTCTGTTTTTTGTGTTTCAATTTCTTTTTCTAATTTTGCCTCAATTGAATCTATGTATTCATCACTTACCATTTCTTGACCATTGTCATCAAGTTTTGGTATTGGTTGATTATGAGAATCTAAAATTAGGTTTCCAAAATCATCAACTTGATATGCCTTAATATCAGCATTTGGTAAATTTTTTCTTAAACTTTTAAGTTTTTCAACATCATATCTATTTTTAACTTCTTGTATGATGTTTGGATTATTTTTAATTAATTGAGCAACTTCCTCTTTAACCGGATAATTTGCTACGATAGATTTTTCAGTAGTAATCAATTTGCTTCTATAATTGCTTAATGTTGTTTCATCATTTTTTTCTAAAGCTAACTTGATATCTTCTGTTTCGTTTACACTTAATCCAATTAATGAAGCAATTTCTTCAACAGTTCTTTCAACTTTTCTTTCGATTACATCTTCTCCTGAAATTTCTTCTCCAGAAATAGTTTCCTCTACTGGAACTTCTACAACTTCATATCTGTTGTCTTCAAATCTCTTAACGAAATCAACACGCGTGTAATCAAACAATTGAGTAGAAGCATCTACATATTTGTTAGCATATAGGTGAACGCCATCTCTGATGTAAGATTCAATTATCGCACTTCCCATTCTATCAATTTCTTCTTCAGATAATCTCAAGAAAATTGTGTTGCTTTCCTCATCAGTTGCACCAACTGATTCAATTTTCTTTCCAACAATTACTGCATAATCCTCACCAGTTGGAAAACGAAGTCTAACATCAATGTAGTCACCCTCAACAGCATCACTTGGTAAAGTAATCATATTAAATTCTTGTAATCTTGTATCTAATTCAGGTTCTTTGTCATCCTCATAAAACATAGAGTCAGTTACAATTGTTTTTGAATTTGCATTCATTTTTAATCTTCTGCCAATCATATCTAAATACTCAAACGAATCACTTGGAGCACTCTCGCCTTTAACATCAACTAAGGCAACATTTGAAGCAGTAACAACATCACCAGCTAGCATGTCTTTAATGAAAACATATCTTTGAACCACTTCACTCTTAACTTTCAAATCAGCAATTGTTTTATTCGTTTGCATAACATAAACCGCTCCTATTACACAAAACAAAATAATCATAATTATTGCTGTAACTACTGCTGATGTAACGACTTTCTTTTTCATAGGTCCCATCATCATAATATAATCCTCTCCTCTATCACATAGATTTACTTATATAATAAATTTTAGCACAGCTACATTTTTCTATCAAGAAAAATGGTGCATTTAATCTAAATGTAAAATTTTTGTAACATTTTTGTAATATACTGTTGCAACAAATGGAAAAGCCTGCCATTTCTAGCAGGTTTTCACAATTAAAGATTTTATTTACAAAACCTATGTCGACCAATTGTAATTGTATGTGGTCTAGACCAAATCCACTTATTAGTTGCAGTGGCAGGATTGAAATAATATATAGCACCACCGGTTGGATCCCAACCATTAAGTGCATCACGAGCAGCGTTGTATGCTTGCGTTGATGGTGTTAAATTGATTTGCCCATCACTTACAGCATCAAAAGCACCTTTTTGATAAATCACGCCAGCAACAGTACTTGGAAAATTAGGATTTTCAACTCTATTTAATACAACAGCAGCAACAGCCACCATTCCATTATATGGTTCACCTCTTGCTTCACCATGAATAATTCTAGCCAACAAATTAAGATTATTAGAATCACTTCCAGTATTAGATGAACTTTGAATTCCCATGGCCGCAAGTGTTGCTTTTCCTGCAATTCCATCAGCAGTTAATTTGTTTTTCCTTTGAAAACTTTTCACAGCCGAAACAGTTCGAGAGCCATAAATTCCATCGACACTACCAGTATAGTATCCCCAATTTTTTAATTTTGTTTGAATCTGTGTTACCTCATTTCCAGAAGAACCAAATTTAGACAATGTTTCCTCCTTCTCTTTTGGAACAATCCATCTCCAAACACTAATCAACAAAACAATTACAAGCCCGATATAAACAAACTTTTTAAACAAAAAAATCACCCCTACCAGTTAAATACAATAATAGTATTAACCAATAAAGGTAAAATTTATACAAAATAATATTCTTTTATAATTAAGTTTTATCTCCACAAAGGAACCATAAATACTGCCATGGCGATTCCAATTGCAGCACCAACATAAACTTCAAGTGGAGTATGTCCTAAAAGCTCAATTAACTTTTCTTGAACATTTATATTCTTTCCTTCGCTTTCTATGATTTGATTTAAAATTTTAGCTTGCTTCCCTGCTGCTCTTCTAACACCAGAAGCATCATACATAACAATTGCAGCAAGTGCTACTGTAATCGCAAACATTGGTGAATTTACACCTTCAGTTATTCCTATTGTTGTGGCAAGTGAACATACAAGTGCAGAATGTGAACTTGGCATTCCACCGCTACCAACAATTCGCTTTATATTAAGTTTTTTATATTTTATCAACTCAAATAAAACCTTCAAAAGTTGAACCACAAACCAAGTAATAATAGGTATCCATAGCCACAAATTTTCAAAAACACTTTTCATTTTTTTATCCTCTATTCTTCTGATAATTCCAATTTTTCTTCTGTATAACTTCCATCAGGACTTTCTAATAATATTGCAATTTTTTTCTCAGCATTCTCTAAAAGCTCTGTGCAATGTTTTGAAAGTTTCATTCCATTTTCAAATTTAGTAATAGAATCTTCCAAAGTCAATTCTCCACTTTCAAGTTCTCTAACAACTTGTTCTAGTTCCTTCATTGATTCTTCGTATGATAAGTCTTTCATTAATCTTCCTCCTATAAAATTTTAGCATGTTTACTGCCATTTGATAACCTTATTGAAATTTCATCGCCAGTTTGCAATTGTTCAACTGAATTAACAACTTTGCCATCTAGTTTTTCAACAACTGAATAACCACGCATCAATGTTTTTAACGGACTCAAATTTTCAAGTCTTCCCATTTGAGTGGCAAGTTTAATGTGATTATCTTTTATTTTCATACTAAAAACTTTTTCTAAATCTTTAATATATTTATCTG
>CAZTCE010000015.1:0-12682 GCA_964612205.1 uncultured Eubacteriales bacterium
ATACCATTTTTAGGAAAATATCTATATAAAATTTTAGATAAAATTAAAGACATTTTGAAGCACACATTACTTCCACGAAGTGTTTTATTCGAGCAATTTGGCTTCACATATTTTGGACCAATAGATGGACATGATGTTAAAGAATTGATAACAATTTTAGAACGTGCTAAAGCCACGAAAAAGCCAGCACTTGTACATGTAATCACAAAAAAAGGAAAAGGCTATAAACCTGCCGAAAAAAATCCAGATAAATTCCATGGTGTTGGAAAATACAATATAGAAACTGGTGAAGCACTTTCAAAATCAGGAAATTCATTTTCAAAATGTTTTGGCGATGAATTATATAAAATTGCAGAAAAAAATGATAAAATTGTTGCTATAACAGCTGCGATGCCATCAGGAACTGGGCTTTCAAATTTTAGCAAACGTTTTCCAACAAGATTTTATGATGTTGGAATTGCTGAATCACATGCCGTAACATTTGCAAGTGGTCTTGCTAAAGGCGGATATATTCCAGTGTTTGCAGTGTACTCAACGTTTTTGCAAAGAGCTTATGACCAAATAATCCATGATGTTGCACTTCAAAATGCACATGTGATTTTTGCCATAGATCGTGCCGGAATCGTTGGTGCTGATGGCGAAACTCATCATGGCGTTTTTGACTTATCATTTATGTCGCATATACCGAATTTAACAATCGTGGCTCCAAAAGATGGAAACGAGTTAAAACAGATGTTGAACTTCGCAGTTACAAATATTAATGGACCAGTTGCAATTAGATATCCGCGTGGTAATTACTGCGACACACTAGTTTCAAGCTCACCTATCGAATATGCAAAAGCTGAAATATTAAAAGAAGGTTCAGACATCTCAATTATTGCACTAGGGAAAACAGTTAAGACCGCAATCGATGTTTCTGAAACTTTAGAGAAAGAAAAAATTTCTGTTGAAGTCATAAACACTAGATTTTTAAAGCCTCTTGACTCTTTCACAATTCTAAATTCAATCAAAAAAACAAAAAAATTTATTACAATTGAAGATAATATAATTGAAGGCGGCCTTGCGAGTGTAATAAAAAGTTTGGTAATCGGTGAAGAAAATATATCTGGCAGATATTTTGCATATCCAGATGAATTTATTAAACATGGCACACCCGAAGAAATAGAAAAAATTTATAATATGGATGCTGAAAGCATTTCAAACGAAATAAAATCGTATTTTTTTAATTAAATAAAAAAGCACCATATATATTTTTTTGCAATTAAGATTTATATATAAAAAAGAATTTCATTTCATATGCGAGTTCCGCAGACTTTTGAAAAAGTCGAGGACTGTTTGAGCAATTGAAATGTAATTCTTTTTTTAATAAATATATAAATCTGAATCGCAACTTTTTATTCTAAATATTTTTTCAAAAATTGTCCAGTATATGAATCTTCCACTTGTGCAATTTTTTCAGGAATTCCTTGTGCTACTATATTTCCACCACCAATTCCGCCTTCTGGGCCTAAATCAACTATATAATCGGCAGTTTTAATTATATCCATGTTGTGTTCAATTATAACAACTGAATTTCCTGTTTCAACTAATCTTTGAAGAATATTTATTAGTCTATGAACATCTGCCATGTGAAGACCAGTCGTAGGTTCATCTAAAATATATAATGTTTTTCCGGTTGCTTTTCTGCAAAGTTCAGTTGCAAGTTTCACCCTTTGTGCCTCGCCTCCAGAAAGAGTTGTCGATGATTGTCCAAGTTTGATATAACCAAGACCAACATCATACAACGTTTGAAGCTTAGTTTTAATTTTAGGAATATTTGCAAAAAATTCCAAAGCTTCTTCAACTGTCATATCTAAAACATCTGAAATGTTTTTACCTTTATATTTTACTTCTAATGTTTCACGATTATATCTTTTTCCGTGACAAACATCACAAGGCACATATACATCAGATAAAAAGTGCATTTCAATTTTAATTATTCCATCGCCTTCGCAAGCTTCACACCTTCCGCCTGGAACATTAAAACTAAATCTTCCCTTTTGATAGCCCCTCATTTTGGCTTCAGAAGTTTCTGCGAAGATATCTCTAATCAAATCAAAAACACCCGTGTAAGTTGCAGGATTAGAACGTGGTGTTCTGCCAATTGGAGATTGATCAATTGCTATAACTTTGTCTAAATTTTCTATTCCTTTAATCTTTTCGCATTTCCCTGGTTTCAAACTTGCACCATTTAAGTCATTTGCTAAACGCTTATATAAAACTTCATTAACTAAAGAAGATTTACCAGAACCAGAAACACCTGTAACAACAGTCATAACTCCCAATGGTATTTTTACATTTACGTTCTTTAAATTATTTTCAGAAGCTTTTACAATTTCTATTGATTTTCCATTCCCTCTTCTCCTTTTTTCAGGAACAAGAATTTTTATATCTCCACTTAAATACTTACCAGTTATAGACTTAGGATTTTTCTTTATTTCTTCGGCAGTTCCTTCGGCAATTACTTCACCACCATGAACACCAGCACCTGGTCCAATATCAATAATATGGTCAGCTGCATACATCGTATCTTCATCATGTTCAACAACAATAAGTGAATTGCCCATATCACGAAGCTTTTTCAAAGTTGCAATTAGTTTTTCATTATCTCTTTGATGAAGCCCAATGCTAGGCTCGTCCAAAATATATAAAACGCCCATCAATCCAGAACCAATTTGCGTTGCAAGTCTAATTCTTTGTGCCTCTCCACCAGACAAAGTGCCAGCATTTCTAGATAAGGTCAAATAATCTAATCCAACATCTATCAAAAATTGAAGCCTTGCATTCAACTCTTTGAAAATTTGCTCACCTATTTTCTTTTCTTTTTCAGTCAACTTTAATTTTCCAATATACTCTTTAATTTCAACAACAGATAAAGAAGTCAACTCATAAATATTCTTCTTGCCAACAGTAACTGCCAAAGCTTCTTTTCTAAGCCTTGCCCCATGGCACTCTGGGCAATTTGAAGTAGACATATAATGCTCATAAAAAGCACGCATTGTATTCGAACTAGTTTCTTTATATCGTCTTTCCAAAGTATTTATAACACCTTCAAAAGGCGAAGTAAACTTTCTAGTTCCAGATTTACTTTCGTAAACAAAGTCTATTTTTTCATCGCCAGTTCCATATAAAACTTTATCTACAAAATCTTTAGGCAATTTATTTATTGGCTTTGTAACATCAACTCCATAATGCTTCCCTAAAGAATAAATATACATAAGTCCCATACTGTCTTTTTCTTTGCTCCATCCCTGCATACATCGTATCTTCATCATGTTCAACAACAATAAGTGAATTGCCCATATCACGAAGCTTTTTCAAAGTTGCAATTAGTTTTTCATTATCTCTTTGATGAAGCCCAATGCTAGGCTCGTCCAAAATATATAAAACGCCCATCAATCCAGAACCAATTTGCGTTGCAAGTCTAATTCTTTGTGCCTCTCCACC
Source organism: uncultured Eubacteriales bacterium (assembly GCA_964612205.1). Classification (GTDB taxonomy): domain Bacteria; phylum Bacillota; class Clostridia; order TANB77; family UBA1234; genus UBA1234. The sequence goes on from CAZTCE010000015.1 coordinate 3,487, forward strand.
AGACAAAGTGCCAGCATTTCTAGATAAGGTCAAATAATCTAATCCAACATCTATCAAAAATTGAAGCCTTGCATTCAACTCTTTGAAAATTTGCTCACCTATTTTCTTTTCTTTTTCAGTCAACTTTAATTTTCCAATATACTCTTTAATTTCAACAACAGATAAAGAAGTCAACTCATAAATATTCTTCTTGCCAACAGTAACTGCCAAAGCTTCTTTTCTAAGCCTTGCCCCATGGCACTCTGGGCAATTTGAAGTAGACATATAATGCTCATAAAAAGCACGCATTGTATTCGAACTAGTTTCTTTATATCGTCTTTCCAAAGTATTTATAACACCTTCAAAAGGCGAAGTAAACTTTCTAGTTCCAGATTTACTTTCGTAAACAAAGTCTATTTTTTCATCGCCAGTTCCATATAAAACTTTATCTACAAAATCTTTAGGCAATTTATTTATTGGCTTTGTAACATCAACTCCATAATGCTTCCCTAAAGAATAAATATACATAAGTCCCATACTGTCTTTTTCTTTGCTCCATCCCATCGCTTTGATTCCGCCATTTACCATGCTCAAAGAATGGTCAGGCATTACTAAATCTGGATCCATTTTCATTAAATTTCCAATTCCACCGCAGGTTGGACACGAGCCAAAAGGATTATTGAATGAAAACATTCTTGGTGTTAATTCCTCAATACTAATATTGCAATCTGGGCAAGCATAATTTTGCGAAAATAACATTTCTTCTTTTCCAATTACATCCACAACAACTAACTTATTGCCATATTTCAAAGCTGTTTCAATTGAATCATTTACACGATTTCTAATTTCTGGTTTAACAACTAATCTATCTACAACAATTTCAATAGTGTGCTTTTTCTTTTTATCTAACTCAATTTCGTCTTCTCCCAATTCGTACATATTGCCATCAACACGAACTCTGACAAATCCATCTTTTTTGGCATCTTCAAAAAGTTTTGAATATTCACCCTTTTTGCCTCTGATAACAGGAGATAAAATTTGTATTTTTGTTCCTTCAGGAAGTTCCATAACATTATCTACAATTTGATCGATTGTTTGTTGCTTTATTATTTTTCCACACTTTGGACAATGTGGAACACCAACTCTTGCATATAACAATCTAAGGTAATCGTATATTTCGGTAACCGTTCCAACGGTTGAACGAGGATTTTTTGAAGTCGTTTTTTGGTCAATAGAAATTGCAGGAGATAATCCATCTATTGATTCAACATCTGGTTTATCCATTATTCCTAAAAACATTCTTGCATAAGACGACAAACTTTCAACATATCTTCTTTGCCCCTCTGCATAAATAGTGTCAAATGCAAGCGATGACTTACCCGAACCACTAAGACCAGTTACAACAACTAATTTATCCCTTGGAATTTTCAAACTAACATTTTTTAAATTATTTACTTTTGCACCTTTGATTTCTATATAATCTAACATACTTCCTCCCAATTTATATAAGACATATAATTATTATGCACATTTTTCACTTGCAATAATTCCAATTAACAATTGTATCATAATTTTGAAAAGAAAAACAGATGTTTTCTTGAAAAAACAGAAAAAATGCACCCCAAGATATTAGATATCAAATCTAACATTTGAAGTGCATTTTTAGTTAGTTCCTTAGCACATTTTTAAGAAACAAATTCAGGCTCATCCAAAACTTTTTGGAGAATTCCAGTTTTCAATTTTTGTTCGATATCACTAACAAGTGCAAACTGAACTCGAGCTCTCTCAAGATTTTGACCTTCATAATCAGTTTTGAAATATACATTTCCCTGAATATGATCTGTCAAAAATCTCATGCCAAGCTCCAAACCAATGACAATCGGAGCATACGGAATAAGTTTCTTCTCGTTTTGCGACAACGCACGATTCATCTTTCGAAGATAGCCTTTCATGAAAGCTTCGTAGATTTCAATCGAAAAAGAAACATTTTCAGTTGTTTTGGCATCTTCTGAATCAGTATTTGCAATGGAACGCAAAGCATCACCGATGTCGTACAGAGGCGTACCAGACATGACAGTGTCCAAATCAATCATGCAAATGGGAGCTCCAGTCGTCTTAGAGAAAAGAGCGTTGCTTATCTTTGGGTCATTGTGAGTCACTCCAACAGGAATATCACCACGTTGCAATGCATTAACCAAAATTCCCATATACTCCTTGTGATCGATTACAAATTTAATTTCCGGCTTGACATTCATCGTCCTATATTTGCCATTGATGATGTCTTCTGCAACGGAAACCAAAAAAGTTTCAAATCTCTTCAAAGTGTTATGAAAATCCGGAATCGTATCCACAAGCATCGTTGCATCAAAATGTTCAAGCATACGTGAAAAATCTGCAATTGCTTCTCCAAGCATAAACGCATCATCCGAATCGATAATGCAAGGATATACCTCTGCCTCAATGTAGGGATACATGCGCCAACAATTATTGTCACCGTCGACATAAATATACGGACCATTTTCAGCCGAAGGATTTACACATTCCAAAAACATTAGCGACTGGCCACCTTGCGAACGAATATGGTCAGTAACCGAAATAATATTTGACATCAACGAATTAACATCAGTAAACACATTATTGTTAACGTTTTGCAACAAATATCGCGAAAGACTAGAATCGATTTTCATAGTAACTAAGTAAGTAGAATTTATCCTACCACCACCAAAAGAGATGATATTTTCAACTTTTCCCTCAGTCACGAACTGTTTCACAATATCAGCCAGTTTCCGGATAGTCGAATAAGAAAGTTTGCTCATGATAATACCTCCATAAGATAGTCGATAGAATGGTTCTTACGCCACCAAACGAGTTAGACTTCCAAGACTTTTTCAAAAAAGCTAACTGGTCTATGAATAACTCCAAGCATCCACCAAAGCACTTTCAACTCCTTTTTGTATTCTCCATACTCAAAGTAAATTGCCTCATATTCGGCAATTGCATTGCGAAGTGCCTGTTGTCCAAATGAATTATACGCATCTTCATATTTATTTGCAACATAACTACCTTCACGCTTAAAAATATCCTCTACATCACTTTTAGCATTTTCTAATTCCTTTTCCAACCGACTCATAACATTCTTTAAATCATAGCGTTCTAACTTGATTTGCTTAATCATGTCATCCATGCTATAACATTCTTTGAAATACCAAACGCATTCGTCAAGCATATCATCAATCATTTCAATATATTTTTTTACCTTATCATGTTGTTCAGCAGAGATACTATCATCTTTATTATTCAAGATTTCTAACAAAGCACCTCTCTTCGAAACCAAATAATGCTTAAGGTCACGGCTATCTCCCCAAAACATTGCTTCATCTTTTTTTCGTGGTTTAGAGAATTCTCTCCGTTTCTCCATTATTATACACCTCCATTATTTGGTATACTTAACACTACAACTTTACTTTCACAAAGACAATACCACGAATTTTTTCATCTGTCAATCTAAATTTTAAAAAAAACATAGCACCATATTATACATAACTATTAGCTATGTATAATACTCAAATTTATTTTTTGTTTTTTTTTCAAAAAAGTATTGAAATCCTAAAAAAAGTGTGATAGTATATATCTTGCATGTGAGTTATATATGCAATCGGGGTGTGGCTCAGTTGGTAGAGTACGTGGTTTGGGACCATGGGGCCGGAGGTTCGAGTCCTCTCACCCCGACCAAATGCGGGTGTGGCGGAACTGGCAGACGCGCTAGACTTAGGATCTAGTGTCTTCGACGTGGGGGTTCAAGTCCTCTCACCCGCACCATTAAATAGCTACTTTGAATTTTATCATTCAAAGTAGCTATTTTTCTCTTTTTTCAAAGTTTCAATCATATGATTCTTTTTTTATCTATTTTTATTGATATATTATGTAAAACATGCTATAATTGCATAGTAAGTAGCTTTTCTGCCCCAATTTATCAACCAGTCAGGTGCAACAATGGACGCGTTAATACGCAAGGAGGAAAATTATGAAGAAGAAAGTTCGCTACAATGGTGCCACTCAGAGTTACTACCACTGCTCTAATCCTTCCAAGTTAGTAAAAGGCAAAGAGTACGAAGTGGTGATTTCATGTGACCGCAACGGCTGGCAGACCGATTACGTTCTCGAAGGTATTGACGGTTATTTCAACTCTGTATGGTTTGATGAAGTAACACCGGAAGAGAGGGTTTTTCTTGCTTTCGCCCAAGATGAACCTATTGTTGGGATGAACTGTTTCTGCTATCGCATGGAATTCATCGATGGCTTTCCACAGTTTTTTTTCACCATGACAAGTACCGTTCAAGAAATTGAACCCATGGGAAACTATGTTTACAAGGTGACCACTCTTAACAGCACTTACATTGTAAAAGTGAAGTGAACTACTACTACTAAAAAAGATGTATCTTTCTCTTACCAGACGGTAAGAGTTTTTTTTACTGCTAGTTACATATCACAATCATACCAAATTACTATTAAAAAAATTATTTTTGTTGCAAATTTACGCAATTTGTGATATTATGTAAATGTTTGAACGGCATTTTTTAGTGAAGGAGGATAGTTACTCGTTCCATTTTTAATAGCCAATCTTTATTTTTAGGAGGAAGCGCTATGAGTAAATTTGATTCTCTCTCCAACAATGAACTTTTCTGGCTCACTAGCACAATCGAATACTTAGATAAATGGTCTTCAGAAACCATTTACAATCTCAAGTGCTCATTCAATAATCCCAGTCTAAAAAACATTGTACGCAATGCACATAGTAGCACCAAATTATTTCACTCATTTATATCACCATTTGAGCTTTACCCACTCAAGAATTATATCAGTCCTGATATCTACGCTGCATTGAAAAAATGGCGCACTGAATATGTAACCTCATTTGCAGATTTTATGGACTACTACGCAATGCTGATAGTTCTCCAAAGAGAAATCCGAGTTCTCAAAAGTGAACTCGAAGAATTTACTTAACTTTAAAACCCCGTGTGCAAAATGCATACGGGGTTTTTGATTTTAATTAAAGCTTATTCATCTTTTAATGTGTTAATTTTAAATAATTTTAATAGCTCTACAATCAATAGTGGTGCAAATGAAAGTCCTATTACCCACAACCAATTTTGAAGTGATAATGTTGCAACCTCAAATACTGTTTGAAGTCCTGGAACTCCTAAAACAATTATCATAAGCAATAATGAAATAAATGTTGCAAGTACCAATGTTTTATTGGTTTTTAATTTTATTTTGAATATAGATTCTTTATTTGAACGCACATCAAATGCATGCACAAGTTCTGACATTGCAAGCACTGCAAATGCCATTGTTTGAGCAGTCATCGCAACTTCAGGATTTTCTAAAGAAGCAAAATTAAATCCACATCCAACCGCAAATGCCATAAGTGTCAACACACCTACCATTATACCTTGGTAAATAACTCTAAATATCATACCTTTCGAGAAAATATTTTTATCTTTCTTAGCTTTTCTCTTCATTATGTCTTTTTCAGCAGGGTCAACACTCAATGCAAGTGCTGGCAAGCTATCTGTTACTAAATTAATCCACAAAATGTGTATTGGTAAAAGTGGTTCTGCAATCCATCCACACATCGTTGCAACAAATAAAACGATTATTTCTCCAATGTTAGAAGAAAGTAAATATTGAACCGCTTTTAAAATGTTATCATAAATTCTTCTTCCTTCTTCAACAGCCGAAACGATTGTTGCAAAATTGTCGTCTGTTAAAACAACGTCAGCAGCTTCTTTGGCAACGTCTGTTCCAACAATACCCATAGCAGCTCCAATGTCTGCAGTTTTCAATGCTGGTGCATCATTTACACCGTCACCTGTCATAGCAACAACTTCATCATGTGATTGCCATGCTTTAACAATTCTAACTTTATGCTCTGGTGAAACTCTTGCATAAACAGAATATTTTTTTACATTCTTTTCTAAATCTTCTTGTGACATTTTTTCAAGTTCACTACCAGTAATTGCTTCTTCTTCATTTTCAAGAATTCCAATGTCTTTGGCAATCGCCATTGCTGTAACCTTATGGTCACCTGTAATCATTACAGGTTTAATTCCAGCAGTTTTGCATTTTTGAACAGCTTCTTTTGCTTCAGGCCTTGCTGGGTCAATCATTCCAACCATTCCAATATAAACTAAATCTTGTTCAAAAGTTTCTTTATTACCAATTGAATCTACTTTTTTATACGCCATAGCTAAAACACGAAGTGCACCCTTTGCCATTTCTTCATTTACTTGTTTAATATAGTTAATATTTTCTTGTGACAAAGTCATCTCTTGATTATTCAAATAAATCTTAGAACATCTTGCTAAAAGTTCATCAACACCACCTTTTGTGTAAATAACTAATCCTTTACTAGTTTGATTTACAGTGCTCATAAGCTTTCTATCTGAATCAAAAGGAATTTCATCAATTCTAGGATTTTTCTCATCAACTTCTGTTTTTACCATTTTTAATTTAATTCCCAAGTCAACCAAAGCCGTTTCAGTAGGATCTCCTGCCAAACTATATTTATCGCCATCTTTAGTTAATTTTGTATCATTACAAAGAATCATTGAATCCATCAAAAGTTTCAAATGGTCATCAGAGTTATATAGTTTTTCTTCAACATTAAAAGTTTCGTTATTATAGAATATTTTTTCAACAGTCATTTTATTTTGCGTTAATGTTCCAGTTTTGTCTGAGCAAATTACTGTTGCACTTCCAAGTGTTTCAACAGATGGCAAAGTACGAATTATTGCATTTCTCTTAACCATTCTTTGCACACCAATTGAAAGAACAATCGTTGAAATTGCAGGCAAACCTTCTGGAATAGCTGCAACTGCCAAGCTAACTGCCGTCATAAACATTTCAAAAACTTCTCTTCCATGAACAAAAGAACCAACTGCAAAAATAACAACACATATAACTATTGCAGCAATACCAAGTGTTTTTCCAAGTGCTTCAAGCCTTCTGCTAAGAGGTGTTTCGCTTTCATCAACATTATCTAACATCGTTGCAATTTTCCCAACTTCTGTTTGCATACCAGTTGAAACAACAATACCTTTACCACGTCCATAGGTAACTAAGCTTGATGAGAAAGCTTGATTTGTTCTATCGCCAATTCCGATATCTTCTTTTTCAATTGTTTCTGTCATCTTTTCAACAGGTAAAGATTCGCCCGTCAATGCAGCTTCTTGAGTTTTTAAATTTACAGCCTCGATTAATCTTAAATCAGCAGGCACGTAATCTCCCGTGTCCAAAATAACAATATCTCCAGGGACTAAACTCTTAGATTCGATTTCTTGAACTTTTCCATCTCTAATAACTTTTGAATGAGGAGCACTTAAATTTTTTAAAGATTCCAAAGACTTCTGTGCTTTTACTTCTTGCACAACACCAATAACAGCATTCAAAACAACTATTACTAAAATTATTATTGAATCAGTAAAACCTTCTCCATTGGTCTGCCCAACAACTCCAGAAATGATTGCCGCTATGATTAAAATTATAATCATAAAATCTTGAAATTGTTCTAGCACCATTTTCGCTATCGACTTTTTGTTTTTAGAAACAATTTCGTTCATTCCAAAAATACTACGCTTTTCCTCCACTTGCTCCGATGTCAAACCACTTGAAACATCCGTTTCAAATGCTTTTGTCACATCTTCAACTGACTTTGAAAACCATTTTTCTTGGTTCATTTAAGACCCTCCCTTATAAATTTATCTAATAGAAGAATTATATATAATTTTTATACAAACGTCAATTGAATTTGAGAGTATTTTTTGGTAGAATCCAAAGCGCACATTTAATTTTATGCCACAGGGATATGCTCCCCAAAATAAGTACAACAGATTAAATGAAAAAATTGATTAACGTGGGGCTACGCAAATATAATAGCAATCGTTTCCAATCAAATCTAATTCATAATTACTATCTATTGTTTTCCAAACTGTATATATATCATTATTCCTTTGAAAGTGTATAGGTGCAATCAAATCTAAAGAAATGCATGTATCAAATATTAATTGATTTATATTTATTGTAACACAACGAGTGACACCTAAATAATACTCCAAATCGTAGTTCCATCCGTTTATACTATTATTTGTTTTACAGCTATCCAAATACAACTTTATAGTTCCATCATTACCTTTTTCTAATACTCTCCAATTTCCTTGTAACTCAGCTGGTGTACCTTCATCAATATAATTTACAAAATCTCCAACTCGGATTTGATAAATTGGGTTTTGAAGCGTTTTCACACTAATTTTCACTATTGGATGATATGGTGATTCTATGGAAATATCTTCATATTCATCTGAAGAATATAAGAAATTCCACATATCCACAGCACCAAAACATCCAAGCATCCCGAAGTCACCACCTTGTTGAGCCGGACATACATATCTCGTAGCCAATATGAAACTCCTATCACCTATTATTTCACCAACTTCTTCCGCGCAAGGAAGAAAAGTTTTATCAACTGAAACTAATACAGGTTCGGCTTTGCCTGTTACACTATTATACTTAGGCTCTTTATAGCCACCCTCTCCGCTAGTAAAAGATGTTGCTGTATGCGTAACGCCATTTTCATCATCATAAGTCAGAAAAATTCCATCACATATTTCCGCATAATATGTAGCACCATTCACAGTTATATTTTCAATTTCATCAGACGGCGTATCAGTTGAATAAAAAGCATATCTACCGTGATAACTTGAAGAACCCGTGTACAACTGTACATATTCCTCAATATCCATTTTTTCTAAGCTTTCTATTAAATCTTGATCATCTGGCGATTGAAATCTTTTGCAAAGCTTTTTCAAATCTTCCAAATTCATACATCTTACTTCTATAGCATCCGGTGTTGCATATTGCAAGCACTCATTATTAAGCGTATCAATTCCATTTATATATCCCTCAGCACCAAATAATGTAACTGAACCAATCGCGTCACTCGTTGTTAATGTTACAATTCCCGAATCGTCTTTATCTATTACTTTCCATACAACATTAGGATAACCATCAATTTCCGTGTAAGGTACAGTATCTCCAATTTCTAAATCATTCAAAAATGCTTTTTCACTTTCGGTCAAACTGCCTGCATTGCCACCGTTTAAACCACTTCCGTTACCACCGCCATTTTGCACATCAAGTAGCGTTGCATAAACTTTTC
>CAZTCE010000016.1:0-12665 GCA_964612205.1 uncultured Eubacteriales bacterium
GTATTTAAAAATGCTAAAAAAGAATTTATAATTAAATTTATAACTTCTGTTTTTTTAAGAGGAATTTTGTTGGTAATTCCGGTACTTTTTAGTGCGGCAGTTGATATGGCAACAAAAGAAGATTATAATTCGGCTTTTTTATATATAATTTTATCGATTGTAATCACTATTATTTATCGTTTATCTGAAGGAATAAATCAAAAAACTTTTTATGATTTATATAATCGCTTATATTGTTATTATAATTCAAGGGGCATTGACAAAACCAATGAAAATTCAATATTTAGTTTATCTAGATTTAATTTAGGGCAATACACTAATATGCTCACAACTGACGTTGATGTAATTTCTTCTTTCTTTGCAAATGGAGTTATTAGGGTTGTACAACTTATGGAATTTGTAGTAATATACGCATATTTTTGGTCTTTAGATGTTTTGCTATTTATATCGGCTGTTTTGGTTTCAATTGTAGTTTTGCTAATAATTCCTAGAGTAAGCAAAAATGTTGAAACATTAAATAGTGATAAGAAATCTGAACTTGATAAATTAACAGTTTCAATTCATGAATATTTTAAAAACATTAAAGATATAAAATGTTTTAATATTTTTGATAAAATTGCTCCACAAACAAAAGATCAAACTAAAAAATATGTTGATGCGAATGCTAAATATAACGTGAAATATTATTGGAATAATCAATTTTTCTTGTTAACAATAGAAGTTTTTAGATTGATTTCAGTAGCTTATGGTGTTTATTTAATAATGAATGGAAATCTAGAAATTGGCTCGTTATTAATAATTTATAACTATTATCAAAAGATTATAGATAATTTTTCAACCATACTTACAATAAGCGTAGAATACACAAATTTAAAGGTTTCTTTGGAAAGATTTAATCATCTAGTAGAATATAGTTCTCCTAGAAAGATTGCTGAAAATAAAGAAGAGTTAATAACTGATGGTAGAATTGTCTTTGAAAACATTTTATATGGTTACAAAAAAGAACCAACATTAAAAAATGTGTCTTTAGAAATTGAACCTAATTCTTTAACTGCCATAACAGGTAAGGCAGGCACGGGCAAAACCGGAATATTTGATTTGTTATTGAAATTAAATAGACAACATCAAGGAAAAATCACAATTGATGGTGTTGATATAAATAATATTCCTGATAGCGAATATTTTTCAAAAATCTCTTTGCTTAGAAAAAGTCCAATATTATTTTCAATGTCTATAAAAGATAATTTCGCTTTGGTTGAACCTGACGAAAATAAAGTAATTGATATTTGCATGAAGCTTGGAATTCATAATGAGATTTTGAAATTAAAAAATGGATATAACACTGTGCTTGGAGAAAATGATGGATTGCCAATGTCTTTAAAACAGCTTTTGGCAACTGCAAGAACTATTTTAAAGAGTTCAAAAATAATGTTATTTGATGATGCTTTAATTGGACTTGATGATAGTGAACAAGATAGAGTTTTAAAACTTCTTTTAGAATTAAAAAAAGATCATACAATTGTTATAATCACGCACGAAAGAAACGTTTTAAAAGATGCTGAGAAAATTATTGTTATGGATGCAAAAGAAGTTGCCGAGTCTGGAACACTTACAGAATTAATTGATAAAAAAGGCGTTTACTATAACATTTTTGAAAAGAGTCCTAAAAAAGAAATAGCTGTGTAAATAAAACAAAAAATGCCACGGGGACGGACTTCGTGGCATTTTTAAAAAAAATCCAGATTTAGAGCTTGTTACAAGCTCTTTTTTTCTTTTAAAATAGACCAAAAATATAAATTGTTTCACGTGAAACAATTGTTCACTTTTGACTCAATGAAATATTATATTTCCGAATTTTAAAATTTTTAATTTGGCTATAACCTAGTATGCTGTAAGGGAAATTTAAGAAGTGCCACGAAGTCCGTCCCCGTGGCACTTGACGAATGTTGTCAAAAAATATATAATCACAAGGAATTAAGTAACTTTTTGACCAGACAATATTTTGAAGGAGGTTTTTTGAATGAAGGTTGAACTTTTGGGTGGAGCATCTAGAGAAGAGCTTGAAAAGAGGATTAGGATTGTTGCATCGGCCGGCAAGCTTTCTCAGTATCCGGGTAATGTTTTTGAGGTCTTTGAAGATTCGGTCGACTATGCTGAAAATTTGAAGGTTATTAAAAGGATTACAAGAATGGGACATAAGTCAATCATTGAACATGATTACTTGGTTTTCGCAATTTCTGATGTTTCGCCAATTGTTGAGCAGACGATAATCGGCAATCGACTTACTTCTTTTACGATTAAGTCTAGAAGGTATGTCGATTTCAGAGGTGCTGGTTTCTATGTGCCTGATTTCAGAAACACAGAATATTCTCTTCACATGGAGAATAAGGAGCTGCAAAAGAAGTACAAGAAGCATATGAGATATCTTTTCAAGCAGTATTCTGCTCTTATCGATTCTGGTGTTCCGAATGAAGATGCAAGGTTCATTCTTCCGTATTCATTCCACAGTAACATCGTTATGGGGTTGGATGCGAGAGAGCTTGAAAAACTCATCATATACTTGAAGTATGGCGAGGTATCTAAGATTCAGGAACTTGCTGAGCTTGGCGAAAAACTTTTTGCAGTTGCTAAAAAGTGGGTGCCGTATATTGCAGATAATATCGATAAATATAAGAAACCTGAAAATGAATATGATTTCAGGAAAATGTTTGCCGAGAAGAATCCGCAGGTTGAAATTGCACGAAAGCCGATTTTGCTTGATTATACAACATCTCCTGATGATACGCTCATCGAGTTTGCTGTTATGGCTGATGCTCAGTGCGGTTATGATGAAGCTGCCAAAATAATCGATGAACTCGAAGCGGAAGACACTGATTTCAAGGAAAAATACATTTCTCAGCTTATTCGAAGTGAAGAAGCTCGTGAATTGGAACAGGTTTCTTTCAATTTCCAAATTCCGATTTCGCTTGCTGTGCTTACGCATCTTACCAGACATCGCATGCATTCGCTGATGGTGCCGAGCTTTGTGCCTCTTTGGAACTTTAACAACTACATTATTCCTGATTCTATCAAGAATAGTCCTAAGCTTATAGATTTCGAAAAAGCTGTCAAAGCTAACGTGGATATGCTTGAAGAATTCAAAAATGCAGGTGTTGTCGAAGAGGACTTGGTGTATTTTTACCTTAGTGCTCAAATGTGCAATGTAGTGACTACTATTAATGCACGAAGTCTTATGTGGATTTCGAGAATGCGTTGTTGCAATCGTGCGCAATGGCAGATTCGAGATATTGCAAACTCCATGGTAGAACAGGTGACGCGCGTTGCTCCGCTCATTGGAAAAGGACTTGGTCCTCATTGCGTTGTCAACCATATTTGCCCCGAGGGAGCAAAATCTTGTGGCTTGATAAAAGAAATTTTGAAATCCGCCAAATAAAGAATTAAGCCTGGAACTTTAAAATTTAAAATTCCAGGCTTTTTTAATTAAACTATGGCAAGATGGAGAAAGCATAAAAAACTTGCTTGTCAATTTGCAATTGTTTCTTCTTTGAACTTGCAATATTTAACAACAGGGCAGATATCACATTTTGGCTTTCTTGCATCACAAATTTCACGTCCGTGATAAACTAGCAAATGGTTAACTAATGCCCAATATTTTTTGGGTATTTTTTTAAGTAAATCTTGTTCAACTTTTGAAGGTTCTGTTTGCTTTGAAAGACCTAATCGGTTGGATATTCTTAAAGCGTGAGTGTCTATTGCAATTCCTTGGCAATTGTTAAATGCTTCTAACATTATAACGTTTGCAGATTTTCTACCAATTCCTGCGAGCGTGGTCAATTCTTCCATCGTTTGAGGTACTTTACCATCAAAGTTTTGCATTATTTGAATCGAAGATTCTTTTATATGTTTTGCTTTGTTTCTGTAAAAACTTATTGAAGAAATAAGTTTTTCGATTTCTTTTATATCCATTTCGGCAAATTGTTTCGGAGTATTAGCCACTTGGAACAATGTTTTGGTAACGACATTGACTCTTGCATCTGTGCATTGAGCGGATAGCATTACTGCGACAAGTAGTTCGAAAGGCGTGTTAAAATCTAGTGAACCCTTTTCAGTATCGTAGTATTTATTTAATTCTAAAATTAATTCTTCAACTTTTTTCATAATAAAATTCATTCCTTCATTTGGGATTTTCACGTTTTAAATTTTATCACATATACTATATTAAATCAAAGGAAATAGGAGGTAATTATGAGATTACTAAAAAAGACTCTTGGTGTTTGCATGATTGGATTTGGAATTGGTGCAATGCTTGTATTATTACTTCCTGCAGTTGGCTGGATGTTTGGAATAGGAGTTTTACTTTTTATTCTTGGAATTATCTGGCTTTGCAAATGAAAGATGGGAGGGTTGAATATGAAAATTGTTGTATATAAACCAGGAAATTTTATGAAAGGAGTGTTAAGAATTTTATTTAAAGTAAAAAAGCAGGAGAATACATAAAGGCAAAGAAAAAGCCTCTGGTTACAAACCAGAGGTTTTAATTAAGCGTTTTCTTTTTTTAATGTTTTTAAGCATCTAGAACAAATATGAAGTTTTGTAGGAGTACCATTTACTTCTGTTTTAACAGTTCTTAAGTTTGGTTTCCAAGTTCTAGAAGATCTTCTATGTGAGTGACTAACTTGCATTGAAAACATTTTTTCTTTTTCACAAATATCGCATTTTGCCATTTTACTAGCACCTCCTTAACGTTTTTCTAAAATCGTTCTTTTCAATTATAGCACCCAAATTGAAATTTGACAACATTTTTTTCTATTTCCAGACTCAAATTTTAATATTTTACATAATTGTTGACTTTTTCAAACAAATGTGTTAACATAAGCATTGTCAAAAAACGTTGATTTTCCTACAAAATAATTATATTTAGGAGGGTGCATCATGGAAAACACTTTGTATGCTGAGATTATGCGGAACTCTTCGATTCGTCAAAGAGCAGTCTTGGATTTGATTCAGACCATTCAATTAAAATCCAATCGATTGTTTAGCGAAAAAGATGTGAAACTTTTACAAGACGTCTTGAAAAATTATGAAGTTGAAGATGGTGTAAGTGTTTTTATGACTAAAGCAAAACCTGAGGGAAAGGAAAAAATTGCTAAGATAAGATTCCATAATGAATATGTTACGCTTTGGTGGGGAAAAAACAAATATGCTAGGAAAATGTCAAATCCTAATAAGTATGCACTAGGACTTACTTTTTCGGATATTCCTATAACGGAGCATACATATATTACAATTGAAGAGCTTAATAAAAAATTCCCTGATTTCAAAGAATTTTTTGCCACACTTCATTCCAACGATGAATTTAAGCTTTTTGCATATTCAAAAGCAAGTTTTTTTTCAAAGGCGGTCATGGAGCAAGAAGGCACATGGCTTCTTCAAACACCTGAAGGTAAAAACTTTGTACCATCAGCACCTATTGGTAAAAAAATTGGAGATGAACTTCATATTTATTGGCCTAAAAATAAGATAAAGAACGATTGTTTCAAAAAACTTATTTTCGTGATAGATTAAGATGTAATTTACCCTTGACAACTAACTACTTAAAATAGTATAATCAAAAGGAATTTTGAGTGATGAGTGTAACATAGTAGTTAAATTGAGTTCTTTACAGAGAAAAAGGGTTATTAGTTGAGAGCCTTTTAAGATAAACAATTTAATGAATTTCATTACAGGAGCTTTCTTCTTAAAAGAAGCGTGTTTAGAGCGTTAATCTATTTTGAGTGCTGATAATTTTTTATCAGAATTTGGGTGGTACCGCGATTAATCGTCCCATGTGTTTTTATGCACATGGGATTTTTCTTGTGTGTATAACAAATTAATTTAAGGAGGAATAGAAATGAAGGAAAAAATTGACAGTTTAATTGAAGAACTTAAAAAGAAATTAGAAGATGTCAAAACACTTCAAGAATTAAACAATTTAAAAGTTGAGTATCAAGGTAAGAAAGGCATTATAACCGAGTTAAATGCTCAAATTAAAGAGATTCCTGCAGAGGGTAAGAAAGAATATGGTGCAGAAATTAATAGACTTAGAAGCTATTTTAACGATGAATATGCTAATATGCAAAAAATGTTAGAAGAGCAATTAGTTAATCAAAAATTGGAAAAAGAAACTATTGATATTTCTTTACCATCAAAAAGAAACAAAACTGGTTCGAAGCATCCGTTTAATAGAATAATTGAAGAGGTTGAAGATTTGTTTGTTTCAATGGGTTATGATGTGGTGGATGGACCTGAACTTGAAGATGATGAGCATTGCTTTAGACTTTTAAACTACACGGTTGGACATCCTGCTAGAGATGCTCAAGATACTTTTTACATAGATGAAGAGTATTTGCTTCGTACACAAACTTCTTCTTCTCAATCAAGGGTTATGCAAGCCAACAAAGAAAAATCACCAATCAGAGTTATTTGCCCAGGTAAAACATATAGACGTGATGATGATGCAACTCATTCACATCAATTTGGTCAAGTAGAAGGTTTGGTTATAGATAAAAACATTTCACTTGCAGATTTAAAAGGAACACTTGAAATCTTTGCTAAGAAATTACTTGGAGAAGATACAAAAGTTAGATTTAGACCAAGCTATTTCCCATTCACATCGCCATCTTGTGAAGTTGATGTAACATGTTTTAAATGTAAAGGTGCTGGTTGTTCGCTTTGTAAAAAGACAGGTTGGATTGAGCTTTTAGGTGCTGGAATGGTACATCCTAATGTTCTAAAAATGGGCGGATATGACCCAGATAAATTTACAGGTTTTGCTTTTGGTACTGGTTTGGATAGACTTGCAATGTTTAAATATGAAATTCCAGATATCAGACTTATGTATGCAAATGATATTAGATTTTTAAAACAATTTGACAGAAAGGATGATGAAAATGAAATTAAGTATTAATTTTCTAAAAGATTATGTTGATGTTCCAGTGGATTCAGTAACACTTGGCGAAGATATGACAAATATAGGTAATGAATATGATATGGCAGGCCCTTTACTTAATGTTTCTGGGTTGACAATTGGTGAGGTTTTGGAATGTGAAATGCATCCTAATTCTGACCATTTGCATGTATGCAAGGTTAACGTCGGAAATGAAGTATTGCAAATTGTTTGCGGTGCTCCTAACGTAAGAGTTGGTTTAAAAGTTATTGTTGCTTTGGTTGGTGCAAAACTTCCAGGTGGAGAAATTAAAAAAGGAAAAATCAGAGGCGAAGAATCTTTTGGAATGCTTTGTAGTGTTGAAGAATTAGGTTTAGAACATAAATTCTTAAAACCAGAAGATGTAGAGGGAATTGCAGAACTTGGTGATGATGCGGTTGTTGGAGAAGATCCTATCAAGTATTTAGGATTTGATGATGAGGTTGTAGATTTCGAATTAACGGCGAACCGTGGAGATTTGTTAAGCATTTTAGGAATGGCTTATGAGGTTGGAGCTTTATATGGCAAACCTGTAAATGAAATAGATTTGACTTTTAATGAAACAGATGATGATTTTTCTAAAGATTTTAACTTGAATGTTGAAACTGAAAATTGTACTTTGTTTTATGCTAAAAAAGTGGAAGGTTTAACTATTAAAGAAAGTCCTGCTTGGATGAGAAATAGATTAATAGCTTCTGGAATTAGACCTATCAACAACGTTGTTGATATAAGCAATTATGTTATGATTGAAACTGGTCAACCGCTTCATTTTTATGATGCAGATAGATTAGGAAATACATTAAATGTAAGAATGGCGAATAACGGCGAGAAGTTATTTACACTTGATGAACAAGAAAGAACACTAGATGAAAACGATATTGTAATTGCTGATAAAGATAAAGCGATTGGTCTTGCTGGTGTTATGGGTGGTTTATCAACAGAAGTTGAAAATGATACAAAGAATATAGTAATAGAGTCTGCTATTTTTAATCCTGTAAAAGTAAGGCTTACTTCAAAGAAGATTTTAAGAAGTGAAGCAAGTAATCGTTTTGAGAAGGGGTTAGATCCAAAGAGAACACTTATGGCAATTAAGAGAAGTTGCCATTTGCTAGAAAAATATGCAGATGCTAAAATTGTTGGAGGTATGGCAGTATATGATAAGGCTTCAAAAGAAGATAAAGTTATTGATGTTACTTATACTAAGATTAAAGAAGTGCTAGGAATTGAAATTGCAAGAGAAGAGATTTTAAGCATTTTTGGAAGACTTGGTTTAGGTGTATATTTTGATGGTGAGAATTATAAGGTGACTGTTCCATCGAGAAGATTGGATATACAAATAAAAGAAGATTTGATTCATGAAATTGGTCGTATGTATGGCATGGATAATATCAAAGGAAAGAAAATGGTTCTTGATGTTACTCCTGGACATTATGACAAATTGAAAAGGGCTGTTAGAAATAAAATGGTTGAACTTGGACTAAATGAAACTTTAAGTTATGCATTGATTCCAGAGGCTGAAGTTCAAAAGTATTCAACTGATGATTTTGAAACTGTTAAAATTTTAGACCCAATGACTGAGGAAAGAAATGCACTTCGTCACAGTTTGATTCCGTCTTTGAAAATGGTTTATGATTATAACAAGGCTCGTAATCAAAAAGACATTTCTATTTTTGAAATTGGAAAGAGCTTTTATAAAAAAGATGGTAAGTATGGAGAAAGTTTATCGCTTGCTGTTTTAATGACTGGTAATTATAAGCTAGGAATTGAAAAAGAGAATGTTGATTTTTATGTTATAAAAGGTGTGCTTGAAAGTTTATTAGATTTCTTGGGCTATGCAGGAAAGTATAGTTTAAAAGCAACTGATTTGCCTTCTGAACTTCATCCAGGTCAAGCGGGAAGTATTTTTGTAGAGGGAAACAAGGTTGGTGTAATTGGTAAAATGCATCCAAATGTTACAAAAGACAACATCTTTGTTATGGAAATTAATTTGGATGAATTATTTAAAATTGAACATGAGGTTATGAAGTATAAAGAAATTTCTAAGTTCCCTAATGTTGTTAAAGATGTAGCATTTATTGTTAAGAAAAATGTTAAATCTGAAGAAATTGAGAGTGTTATTAAAAATGCGGGTGGCAAAAGGCTTAGAAGCATTGAAGTGTTTGATGTGTATACTGGCGAAAATGTAGCTGAAGATGAAAAGTCTATTGCTTATACTTTGACGTTTAATGATTATGAAAAAACTCTTGGTGATGAGGAAGTTATGAATGCATTTAACAAGATTATAAAAGAGGTTACAAGTAAGTGTAATGCTGTGTTAAGAGATAAGTAGAGGGACAAAAGTCGTTTGAAAAATGTGTATGTGTTTCAAAAAAGTCATTTAATTTTTGTGAATTTTAGTGCTATAATATACTTAAATTATACATTAAGAGAGTGAGTATATGTATAGAGAAAAAATTAAGTTAATTGAATTTGGTGCTGATCAGAATATTATTACAAGACAAGAAGCAGATGAATATTTAAAAGAAAATAAGTAATATCAATATAGAACATATCGAGCATAGTATAACTCAAAATATGGAGGACTTACTTCAAAGTTATACAGCAAGAACTATGTTCGCAAATAGTGAGTTTATCATAATGTTAGCTCAAGCATAAGATAAACTTGAAAATTAAGTTTAAAATTAAACATATACCACCCTCCTGATAAATATAAATTATCTAGGAGGGTTTTGCTATGAAAAAATTATTTTGTCTTATATTAAGTTTTATTTTTATATTAAATTCGGTTGTTTCTTTTGCTTGGAATGGTGAATTAGATAGTATCCCTACTTGGTCTAATAGTGTTGAAACGCTTGCACAAATAAAAAATAAAGTTGAGTTAGAATTAGACTGTGAAAGTGCTATTTTAATGGATGAATCTACTGGAACTATTTTGTATACAAAGAATGAACACGAAAAACTTAGACCTGCAAGTGTTACAAAGGTGATGACTTTACTTTTGATAATGGAAGAACTGGATGCAGGCAGGATATCTTTGACGGATAGAGTGCCTTGCAGTGATAGGGCAAACGGAATGGGCGGTTCGCAGATTTGGCTTGCTCAAAATGAAGAATTAACGGTTGATGAAATGCTTAAAGCAATATGTGTTGTTAGTGCAAATGATTGCTGTGTTGCAATGTCAGAATTTATTGCTGGAAGTGAAGAAGCTTTTGTTGAAAAAATGAATGCTAAAGCAAAAGAATTAGAAATGAATGACACGACTTTTAAAAATTGTCATGGAATTGATGAAGATGGTCATTTGACTTCTGCTTATGATATTGCAATTATGAGTAGGGAGCTAAGCAAAAATCATCCTGAAATACATAATTATAGCACGATTTGGATGGATACGCTTCGTGATGGGAAATCTCAACTTGTAAATACAAACAAATTGGTAAGGTTTTATTCTGGTTGTACTGGATTGAAAACGGGTTCGACTTCTCTTGCTGGTTTTAATTTGTCTGCAACGGCAACAAGAAATGATTTAAAACTGATAGCGGTAGTTTTACACGGCACTACTAGTCAGAAAAGATTTGATGATGCAAAGAAACTTCTAGATTATGGATTTGCAAATTTCAGTAATAAGGTTTTGGTGAAGAAGGGTGATGAAGTTACTAAAACGGAAATAGCAAAAGCTAAGCAAAAAGAAGTTACGGTTGTGGCAGAAGAAAATTTGACAGCTTTAATAAATAAGGGTGATGAGAAAAATGTAAGAACTGAAATTGTTTTAAATGAAAATATAAAAGCTCCACTTGAATATTTAGAAGTTGTTGGAGTATTAAAGTGTTACTTAAACGATGATGTTATTGGTGAAGTTAATTTGGTAATAAATTCAAAGGTCGAGAAAAAAAGTTTGATAGATTTTTGGGGTGAGGTGGTTATGTTTGCATATAAATTGGGAAGATAAGTGTGAAATTGGTAAATAAAGTAACAAAAACGAGAAAGATAAGAATTATAACTTATGCTTTCTTTTATTTGATGTGCAAAGTGTCACGCCAAAAGTGGGTGACACTTTTTTAGAGAAAATTGCTGAAAAATTGGTAGTGGTATAATACCTTTTATAAATAAATTTCCGAAGAATACAAAACTTTATAAGCTAATGTCGACAAAACCTAACGAAAAAATGTAGAAAAATATTGAAAAAGAGGAAGCATTTGTTGTAGAATATCTTTGTAGATAAAGGAGAAAAGCAGAGCGGTAGACCTCCAATCAGCGTAAGCACCATAAGTGTTTGCAACAAGAGAGGGGGTGGAAAGTATGGCTGAAACAGATTACATATCATTTGTAATATTAGTTATAATCATTGCCATTGCCTTAAAGAGGATACTTTTTAGGAACAATAAAAAATAACCACTCTGTCCTGACCGATGGTGGTTATTTTTAAAAATAATTTAATCGAGGTCTGCCGCTTATGCGGTTTCCCTTTATTTACTTATATTTTAAACGAAAACTAATGAAAAGTCAATCAAATTTCCATAAGATAAATATAAAAAATAAATTGCTATTACAGATGAAGAATTTGAATTTATGTATAAGCAAGCTGAAATATTGACTTTTAGTGGAATAAAATCAGCAAGAGAAAAAACTGTAGAGATATTTACTGGAGGACAACCGAGAGCTGGAAAGACAGGAATAGTATTAATGACAAAACAAGAATTTGATAAAAATGGAATAGATATTGTTGCACGTTTAATGGCTGTTTCAAGGGAGGAGTCTTTATTGTCCATAATTGTAAAAAGACTTGTTTTAATATACAGCAATGAGTAGATTAGAAAGTATTAGAGAAGACATAGAACATTTTAACGATGACGAAGGATTAGTTACTGAGTTTAATAAATTGAAAAAAATAATTCAACCAGAGAAATTATTTCGTGGATATTAGACATAGCTATTTCCTCCTTTTTACAATGCAAGTTATAGTGGTAAACAATGCTAAAAAGTTATATACAGCCATCAATATTACAACATATTATGTTTAAAAAATCAATAGAACTTTTTCACGTTTGTAAAGGAGGTATATATAATGAATAATTATAGTGAATATTACAAGAAAATTTCAAATGCTACGAATCATAAACTAGTTGAAAATATAAAAGAATTAGGTACCAATATTCAAAATATTATAGAATTAGGTTGTGGCTCTGGTAGAGATACTGTTTATCTGTTGCAAGAACGGGTATAATGTTTTAGGAATTGATAAAGAAGCAACCGAATCTTTAATTAGAAGAAAGTTAACCGAAAACGAAAACAGTAACTTTAAATTTATTCAAAGCATTTTTGAAAATCTTGGCGAACTTCCTAAAACGGATTTAGTATTATCGTTGTTTTCGTTACCATTCTGTAGCCCAGATAAATTTAATGATTTATGGGAGAATATATGCAATTCTATTTCTGAAGGAAAATATTTTCTAGGAAATTTTTTCGGAAAAAATGATGAATGGAACTGTAAGAAGAAAATGACTTTTATGTCTTTAGAAGAAGTTAAAAAATTGTTTGAAAATTTTGAAATACTGACTATTTCTGAAAAGGAATATGATAAGCCAACAGCAATGGGCAAAATGAAACATTGGGATGTTATTGAAGTGTTTGCATATAAATTGGAAAGGTAAATTTGAAAAACCAAAAAACATATTTACAAAGATATTTTTTTTATATATAATAC
>CAZTCE010000017.1:0-12637 GCA_964612205.1 uncultured Eubacteriales bacterium
CTTATATACGCGACGGAAAATTGGGGGGAGGGGGTAAGGCATGGCGGAGAAAATCGCAACAAATGATTCGCGCGCGCGGGCGCCTGACGGAAAAAAGGCGCGGCGAAAAAGCGGAAACTGGGAGCGGCACCGTAGGCGAACAGTTGAACGCATGAAGGTGCTGGGGACATACCGGCCACAGTTTGGCGCGGCCATCGACCGGGTGGCGGATCTGTATGTGCAGCTGGATGAGCTGGATAAGCTGTGGAACGCTGACCGGCGTGAGCTTGTGGTGGAGCACACCAACAAGGCAGGCGCGACCAACCTTGCCAAGCATCCCCTGCTGGATATCCGCGACGGTGTATACAGCCAGCTGCTGGCGCACGAGCGGGAGCTGGGACTCACGCCAAGCGCCCTGAAAAAGATCAACGACGGCGGGGTGCAGCCCGAAAAGAAAAGCAACCTCGAAGCCGCACTGGAAAAGCTGGGTAAGCAATGATCAAAGGCAAGTACGCCCGGGAGGTGGAGGAGTATGCGCGAGGCATAGCCGAGGGGCGGATCATTGCCAACAGAGACCGCGTGCTGGGCTGCAAGCGGTTTTTGCGAATGTGCCAGGAAGGGCGGTATGAGATCGACACCGGCGATGCTGATTTTGTGATCGGCATCATCGAGGCGACATATAAGCACCGGCAGGGGCAAAACCTGCAGGCGGAGCCTATGCGGGGCAAGCCGTTTTTGCTGGAACCATGGGAAAAGATGTGCATCTATGGCATGCTCATCTTTTGGAAACCGGGGACAAGAGAGCGCATCGTGAAGGAGGCGCTCATTTTTATACCCCGCAAAAACTCCAAGACCCTTTTTGCCTCCGCGCTGGCGTATGGGCTGGCGATGCTGGAACGCAAAAGCGGTGCCAAGGTCTACGTGGTGGGCGCACAGCTTAAGCAATCCAAGGAGACCTTTGACAGCTGGAAGTATAACGTCGAGAACAGCCTGTACAAAAACAAGCGGGAAGCCGTGGCGGATGGGTGGCGCATTGCTGATAACAGCTTTGAGCACTCCATCACCCATGAGCATATCGCGGGCGGATCCATCAGTCTTAACGCCTTGCCCAGCAATCCAGACGGGCAGGACTCCTTTAACTGCAACATCGTCATTGCCGATGAAATCCACGCCTACAAGACCCCGAAGCAGTACAACATCCTCAAGGAGGCCACCAAGGCATACACCAACAAGCTGGTCATCGGCATCACGACGGCTGGCGACGATGGCACGGGCTTCTGCGCCCAGAGGGTGGAGTACTGCCGCAAGGTGCTCAATGGCACGGTGGAGGATGAGGCGTATTTTATCTTTATCTGCTGCGCGGATCCGGAGGAGGATGGGACGTATGACTACACCAATCCCCGGGTGCATGAGATGGCCAACCCCAACTACGGCGTGACCATCCGCCCGGCGGACATCCTTAACGACGCCATGCAGGCGCAAAATGACCCGCAGCAGCGTAAGGATTTTTTCGCCAAGTCCCTCAATGTGTTCACGGCAGCGGTCAAGGCATACTTTGATATTGACGAGTTTCGGCGGAGCAACGAGGAGGCGGGCAGGGTGCTGGGCATCGACCCGGCGTGGCCGACCGCCAAAAAGCTGGCCAAGCTGTCGCTGCTCAAGATCGACTGGTTTGGCGGGGCTGACCTGTCCAAGATGCACGACCTGACTGCGGCGGCACTGCATGGGCAGTACAAGGGTATCGACATCGTGATCCCGCACTGCTGGTTCCCGGTGACGGCGGCACACCGCAAAGCGGATGAGGACAGCATCCCCCTCTTCGGCTGGGCGGATGATGGCTGGCTGGATCTGTGCAACGCACCGACCAACAACCACGCTGCTGTGGTGGAGTGGTTTAAGGCGATGCGGACGGCGGGATTCCGCATCAAACAGGTGGGACACGACCGCAAATTCTGCCGGGAATATTTCATCGGCATGAAGACGGCGGGATTCAAGATTATCGACCAGCCGCAGTATTTTTACAAAAAATCGGAGGGCTTCCGGCATCTGGAAAAACAGGCAAAGAACCGATGCCTGTATTATCTGGGCGCGGAGCCATACGAGTATTGCGTGCAAAATGTTGCGGCCATCGAAAAGACGGACGACATGATCCAGTACGAGAAAGTACACCCGCAAAGACGTATTGACGTGTTTGACGCGGACGTGTTTGCGGTGGTGCGCATGCTGGAAAACATGGACAAAGCAAATGCACTGGAAGGGTGGTTTGATGAATGAGATGGCTCGGAATTGGTAAGCGGACGCGGGATGCTCCCCGGAAAAAGCGGAGCGGTCAGACGGCGTACCTGTGTACGCCGGACGCCTGGAACGTGCTGTGCGGCACGGGATACCGACCGCTGGCAGCATGCCCGGAGGTGCAGACGTGCATCAGCGTCTATGCGGATCTGATCGCCTCCATGACGATCATGCAGCTGGAAAACACGGACAACGGCGACGTGCGCATCAAGGACGGATTGTCCCACAAGATCGACATTGAGCCGTACCGGGACATGACTCACCAGACATGGATGAGCAACATTGTCAGGGTGATGCTGACACAGGGCAATCAGGTGACCATCCCGCACTTTGCGCCGGATGGCATGCTGACGGATCTGGAGCCGGTGCCGCCGTCCCGGGTAACGTTTCTGCCAAACGAGGACAACACCAGCTACAAAATCATGATCAAGGGCATGCCCTTTGAGCCTGATGAGGTGCTGCACTTCCCGGTCAATCCGGATCCGGAGAGGCCGTGGCAGGGCATGGGCTACACGGTGGCGCTGCGGGATGTGGTGGACTCGCTGCAGCAGGCCAACGCCACCAAAAAGGCACTGATGGAATCCCCTGCACCGTCGCTGATCGTCAAGGTGGACGGACTGGATGAGCAGCTCAAGACCCGCGAGGGTCGGGAGAAGATGTCCCGCCAGTATCTGGACGCCAATGAAAACGGAAAGCCGTGGTTTGTCCCCGCGGAAGCGTTTTCCGTGGAGCAGATCAAGCCGCTGACCATCAGTGATCTGGCCATCCAGACAAGCCTGGAACTGGACAAAAAAGCCGTTGCCGCGATTTTCGGGGTACCGGCTTTTTTGGTGGGCGTGGGCGAGTTTTCGGAGGCCGAATTTAACTGGTTCGTCGCGACAAGGGTCATGCCTTTGGCGCGGATCATCGAGCAGGAACTGACGCGGAAGCTGCTGTTGTCGCCGAGGCGGTATTTCCGGCTCAACAATCGGAGCCTGCTCAACTACAACATCGGCGAGATCATCAACGCGGGCAAGGAGATGGTCGACCGCATGGCGCTGACCCGCAACGAGTGGCGCGAGTGGCTTGGCCTGATGCCGCGCCCGGAAATGGATGACCTGCTGGCGCTGGAAAACTACATTCCGGCCGACCGGCTGGGCGACCAGAAAAAACTGCTGGATGGAGGTGATGAGACAGATGCGTAACGGTATGCAGGTACGCTACGGCTCCACCGGCTTCCAGGCGGCGGACGAGGGCGGCGAAAAGGTCATCGAGGGGTACTTTGCGGTGTTTGGCAGCCCATACGAGATGATGCCGGGCGTTGAGGAGTACGTCGATCCCGGCGCGTTTGCCGACCAGCTGGGCGGTGACGTGCGGGCCCTGGTCGATCATGAGACACGGCTGGTGCTGGGGCGTACATCGGCGGGAACGCTGGAACTTAAGACAGATGAGCGCGGACTGTGGGGCCGGGTCAGGATCAACCCGGACGACACGGACGCGCTCAACTTGTATGCGCGGGTCAAGCGCGGCGACGTGAGTCAATGCTCCTTTGGATTTGACATCCTGGACGAGGTACGCAGTGATGAGGGCGGCAAGGTGCGGTACACCATCCGCAAGGTCAAGCTGTACGAGGTGTCCGTGGTCACGTTCCCGGCCTACGAGGCGACAGAGGTGGCGGCGAGGGCTGCCACCATCCGACAGGACAACAAGCGCCAGACGGATGCCTGGCGCGAAAAAATGAAAGCGAGGCTGAAAAAGACATGCTGAGACAGGTCGTGCTGAATAAGCAGATCGAGGTGCTGCGCAAAAAGCGCAGCGAACTGGAGGAGAAAAAGGACGAGCTGGAAGCCGCCCGTAAGGAACTGGATGAGCTGGAACAGAAGCTCGAAGAGGCTCTGGACGAGGTGACCGAGGAAACGCCCCAGGAGGACAAGGATGTCCTGGACGGCGAGGTGACCGAGGCCACCGAAAAGGACAAGGCGCTCACGGCGGAGGAAGAAGCCAACACCGAGGCGCTCACCCAGATCGAAGAAGAGATCAAGGAGCTGGAGGAAGAGCTGGAGGAGATCGCTGCGCGCGCCGCCCGATCCGCCAAGAAGCCCCAGCGCAAAGAAGAAAGGAAGGTCAAGACCATCATGAACACTCGTAAATTTTTTGGCATGGATCATCAGGAGCGTGACGCATTTTTTGCCCGCGAGGACGTGCAGAAGTTTTGCGCGGATCTGCGTGCCATGGGCCAGCGTGCCGCCGTGAGCAACGCCAATTTGCTGATTCCTGATGTGGTGCTGGGCGTGATGGGCAATCTGCTGCCCACCCAGAGCAAGATGTACAAGCACGTTAACGTGCAGCGCATCCCCGGCACCGCCCGCATGATCATTGCCGGTGACAGCCCCGAGGGCGTGTGGACGGAGATGTGCGCCAACACCAACGAGGTGGAGATCGGCTTTAATGCGGTCGAGATCGACGGCTACATGATCAGCACCGCCATCTTTGTTTGCAACGCCATCCTGCAGGATGCGGACAACATCGACCTTGCCAGCCACGTCATCACCGAGCTGACCAAGGGCCTTGCCAAGGGTCTGGATAAGGCGATCCTGTACGGCACCGGCGACCATATGCCTCTGGGCATCGTGACCCGACTGGCGCAGGAGTCCAAGCCCGCCGGCTACCCCGCCAACGCCCGCACGTGGAAGGATCTGCACACTACCAATCTGGTGTCCATCACCGGCAAGGAGGGCATCAAGCTGTATCAGGCCATCGTGGAGGCTGCCGGTGCGGTGGAAAACGACTACGTGGACGGCACCCCTGTGTGGGTCATGAACAACAAGACCCGCACCAAGCTGATCAGCGCCGCCATGAATTTCAACACGGCGGGTGCTGTGGTGGCTGGTATTGACACCACCATGCCTGTGCTGGGCGGCGCCATCGAGACCATCAAGTTTGTCCCCGATGACGTGATCATCATGGGCTATGGTCAGGCGTACCTGCTGGGTGAGCGCGAGGGCGTGACCGTGGATGAGAGCAAGCATTACAAGTGGCTGGCCAACCAGACCGGCTTTAAGGCGCTCGCCCGCTACGACGGCACTCCTGCCATCCCCGAGGCATGGATGGCCATCGGCATCGGCGGTGTGGTGCCCAATGCCACCGACGTGACCTTCCCGCAGGACACGGCCAACGACTAAGGACTTCATGGGGCGGTCAGGCGACTGGCCGCCCCGATTTGATGCAAGGAGGCGGAGCGGGTGGAGTATGACGTAACAGTCGCCCTGCAGATGGTCAAGGCGCGCCTTAACCGCCTGCCGGGTGACACAAGCCTGGACGAGTACCTGACCATGAGGCTGGAGGCGGTGGTGGAGGAGTACGCTGGCAACGGCGTGATCCTGGACGACACCAGCACCAGTGACACCATGCTGCTGGTGGACACGGCAGTATGGCAATACCAAAACCGCGACAGCAGCGCCGGCATGCCGGAATGGCTGCGGCTCAGGCGGCGGGAAAGGTGGCTGCACAATGATCCTTGACCATGGTATCTGCACCGTCTTTGCCGTCAAGGACGTATCCGCCCCGGGCGAGATGCCCAAGCGCGGGTATGTGCTTAAGGGCAAGGCATGGTATGGCGTACTGGACTTTTCCACGGTGGCATCGTGGGAGACGCAGAGCCGTGAGGAGGTGCGGGTGGATGAGCGCATCCGCATCTGGCAGGATCGCACCATCACCAACCTGGACACGGTCGTCCTGCACGATGTGGACGAGGTGACACAGGAGATGCTGGACAGCGGCAAGGTGCTGGAAGTGGTGCGCGCCTATCATGGCACGGACGAGACCGGCAACCTGATCACCGACCTGTCCTTGGAGGTGGTAGGCGTATGACGCTTGCATACATCCGGGACATGGTGGCCAGTGTGGATCCTGCCGCCAAGCGATACTACAGCCCGGTGGAGGGTGACGCATTTACGGTCTGGGCGGAGTATCGGGAGCTGGATCTGATGGCGGACGATGTGGCCGCCGAAGCGTGGGCTTTTGAAATCGACCGCTATACCAAGAGCTCGGATGACCCCATCGCCGTTGCGCTGCGGGAGCGGCTGCGCAGTGAGCCGGGCATCACCTACCGATACGAGATCAGCTATGACGAGGAGCGCGGGTACATCCGGCACATCTTTGATTGCGAGGGATACTGATGGCGAGGCTCAAAATCGAGGGCTTTGACGAGCTGATCAAGGAGATGGAGGAGCGCGGCGAGCAGGCGGGCGCAGTGGCGGACGCCATGCTGCTGGCGGCAGCGGAAGTGTCCCGTCAGGCATGGCAGGAGTCAGCCAACAAGCACGGACACAAGGACACCGGGCAGCTGATCGCCTCCATCGGATACCCGCGCCAGCCCAAGGACATGGGCGGGGCAAAGGGTATCGACATCTACCCTCAGGGCAAGGATCACAAGGGCGTACGCAACGCCGAAAAGGCATTTATCCTGCACTACGGCACCAGCAAGCGCCCGGGGTCGCACTGGGTGGATGACGCCAATGCCATCGCGGGCCCCAAGATCGGCGCGGTGATGCAGGACATCTGGGACGAGTACATCACGACAGGCAACATCAGGACAGTATCCCCCGCCAAGCTGACCAAGGAGCGGAGCGCCGCCAAAAAGGTGGCCACAGCCAAGTATCACAGCGGGGGCCAGGGAAGGAGATAACATATGGCATTTGTGGGCATGCGGCATGTGGTGTTTGCACCCATCAGCAAGGAGGTAGACGGTCAGGCCGTCGAGTACAGCGAGGGCGTTGTGGTGGGTCATGCCATCAGCGGCACCATCAACATCACCCGCAACAGCGAGGATCTGTACGGCGATGACATGCTGATCGAGAGCGACAACAGCATCGTGGGCGGCACGGTGGACATGACCGTGGACGATATGTCGGACGATGTAGCCGTTAAGATGCTGGGTCACGTCAAGGACAAGACCGGCGAGAGCTACCATGAGACGGACGCTGCGTCTCCCTATGGCGGTCTGGGCTACATCCGTGTCCGAAGGAAGGACGGCAAGACCAACTTTGTGGCCTACTGGATCCACAAGACCCAGATGGGCGTGGCGACCGAAAACAGCGCCACCAAGACGCAGACCACCAGCTGGCAGACCGTGGCCATGACCGGCAAGATGATGGGTGTGAAGAACAACGCCGACAACGAGACCCGATATCGGGAACGCAAGAGCTTTGACACCGAAAAGGAAGCCGTGGCGTGGCTGGATGGTCTGGCCAAGATCGTCAACGCCAACGCAGTCAGCGGGTTTGACAACGAGTAAGGAGGACAACGACCATGATGCATGCAATGGAGGCAGCCGGCAAACGGCTGGCATTTTGGTTTGATGTCCAGGCGTGGCTGGACTTTGAGGCCGCGTACTACTCCACGGATGAGCTGCTTGACCGCATCCGGGAGGGCAAGCGCCCCATGGAGGCGCGCATCCAGCTGGCGGCGGTGACCGCCACGGCGGGCGCGCGGAAAGAGGGGCGCGACGACACCATCACGCCCGAATGGCTCAAAACCCATCTGACGCCGAAGCAGATCCGGGAGGCTACCACCATGGCGCAGGCGGCATGGCTGGAGGGCATGCAGCGGGATGCTGAGGACGAGGACGAGGACATTGACGTGGTCGCCAAAGAGCTGGCGCAAAAAAAAGACAAGGCGGACGCATGACCGCCCGAAAGTGTACAGGGTACGGCCTGATCGCGGGGCTGACGCTGGCGGAAACGCTGGCGTCTCCCCCGGGATTGGTGATGGACCTGTACATCATGCGGCGCAACTACGACGACGAGCAGCACCATATCAGGCGCAAGAGCCTGTACGCGTGGGAGGATGACGAGTAATGGCGGTCAGGGAGATCAAAGCCGAAATCATGCTGGGAGGCGATAAAGAATTTGAAGCCCAGCTTAAAGCCCTGCATCAGGAACTGCGTGTCAATGACAGCGAGATGAAGGCCTTGCAGTCGGCTTATGACCTGACGGACGATAAGATGGGCAACATGTCCCGTCAAAGCCAGGTGCTGCAGGAAAAACTTGCCTCGCAGAAAAACGAGGTCGCAGCGCTGACGCAGGCGCTGGAAAACACCAAAGGCAAGACCGGCGCCACGGCAAGCGAAATCAACGGTATGACCATCCGCCTGAATAAGGCAGCGACGGCCATGCATCAGACGGAAAAAGCCGCCAAAGAGGCCGAGCAGAAGCTCAAGGAGTTTGGCGAGAGCAAGGACGGCATCGAGGACGTCGGCAAAGAGTTTGAGACCCTTGACCGCAAGATGGAGGAGGTCGGGCGCGACGCCTCCAAGGTAGGCAAGCAGATCAAGGATGGCATCGGCGGATCCATGCAGGGCACGTCCATGGACATCCAGAGCATGTACGACAACCTGTCCAGCAAGGTGGGCAACATCGCCAAGGCCAGCGGTCTGAGTCTTGCCATGGACATCGGCGGCAAGATTGTAAGCACCGTCCAGGGCGTGGCACAGTTCGGCGAGAGCTACCGCGATTACAACCGCACCATGTCCTATCTGGACAACGCGGCCTATAACAACAACTACGACGCGGATTTTATCCGCAAACTGTACATACAGGCAGCTTCTGTCACGGGTGACACGGAGGGCACGATCGAGGGACTCAACAACCTGATGCGGCTGGGCTACAGCGAGACCGACCTGACCAAGGCTGTCTATGGCTTGCTGGGTGCGTCTGTGCTCATGCCGGATACGTTCAAATTTGAAGCCCTCGCGCAGGGTATGCGCGAGTCCTACCAAAATGGATCGGCGACAGGCCAATACGCCGAAATGCTGGAAAACATGGGCGTTGATCTGGATGACTTCTCCACTGCCATGGAGGACGCAGAAACGGAGATCGGCAAACAGCAGGTCGCGCTGGCCTACCTGACCGGCGAGATGACCGACGCCGGGAAAAGTTACATTGATCGCAACAGCGACCTGATTGCGGCGGAAGAATCCACCATGGAACTGGAGGCTGCCAAGGCAAGCCTGGGCAGAACGATTGATGACATGATGACGCCAACACGGGAAGTTGGGGCGATAGTTATTGGTGCGCTTGATGATGTGCTTAGCGACGACAAGACGGTACAGGAGGCCGTAGATGATGCACTGCAGGAGATCAAGGGCACCGAAAGCGCGTTAGGCGATTACATCACCAATGTGGCAAAAATTTGGAAAGGTGAAGGCGGTACGCTGCATAAGATTGCAGGAACGATAAAAACAACCATAGACAATACGGAAAATCTGGAATACTACCATATGACCGAGGAGGAGATGCGCATGCTGGAGGCTGCTGGCTGGAGCACCGGCACCCCCTCCAAGACCACCGGCAAGCAGTCCGCCACGGACTACGCCAGCGGACTGCAGGAGGGCATGGAGGACGAGAGCGACACGCTGGAGGCGGCGGGGCTTGCGGGTGCCACCGACCTGACGGCGGGGCTGGCCTCGGGCGTGGCCAGCGGATCCAGTGATGTCATCTCGGAGGTGGAGCTGCTGGTGGAGCAGATCAACGACGAGCTGAGCAAGGTCAACGATATTGAGATCGGCGTCAAGACCAACAACGGCGGCAGCACTGGCGGAAGCAGCGGCACCACCACCAGCAACGTCTATCTGGACGGGCGCAAGGTGGGTACCATGGTCGCGCCTTACGTCAACCGGAGCCTCGGCGTGTCCGGCGGCGTGAGCAAGGTCAGCATCATTGAGCGATAAGGAGGGGCGGTATGCGGTATAACGGTGTGGAGCTGCGGGAGGTGCATCCTGCTCTGAGCGTCGCCAAGGAGGTGCCGCCGGGGATGCCAGCCATCACCAACAACATGGTGGAGGGCACGGATGGCGAAACCCTGATGAGCGTCAGCATGGCGCGGGGCGAGTATGTGGTGTATGTCAACATTGCGGGCAAGACGAGGCAGGAAGCCTGGGAAGCCCGGTCGCGTCTGGCGGCGTGGGCCATGTCCAGCGGCGGCAAGGTGGCAGCGCTGGAGCCTACATGGTGGCCGGGGCGCGCCTATGACGCCATCATCAAGGAGATCGAGCCGCCCGAATTTAAGATCGGCTTCAGGGGTAAAATCAAGGTGGCGTTTGAGCTTCCGCGCCCGGTGGCCTATGACATGATCCTCAGCCGGTGCAGCGGTACGGGCAAGCTGAGCATGGTGGTGGGCGGTACGCATGCGTGCAGGCCGGTCATCCGTCAGACCATGCTCAGAGACGGCGTGCCGGTGTGGTCGCTGGGGGATCAGGTGATCTTTGCATTGAGTGGCGAGCTCAGCAAGGGCGATGTGGTGGAGGCGGACTATGGCACATGCAGCGTGACCGTCAACGGCGTGCATGCAGAGGACAGGGTTGACTATATCCGCACCGACTGGCGACCGGGGTTTGCGCCGGGATTCCGCACCGTGACCTCGACGGATGACGGTGCGATGGAAAGTGAGTGGCATAACGAGTGGTTGTGACGCTGTACATCTTTGACCCACAGCGCAAGGTGCGCAGGATCCTGCGGGACGGCATTGTGGAGCTGATCCACAAGGAGCAGGACTATGAGCTGACGGCGGAGATCCCGGTGAGCACGCAGGTCGCGCCCGGCGAGTACCTGGGCATGATGTGCGTGGATGGGCGGTACCGCCTCTTTGCGGTCAGCAAGACCATCATCACGGACGATGAGGGCACGGTGACCTGCACCGCCACGGATGTCGCGGTGCAGGAACTGCAGAATACCGTGGTGGTGGACAAGACCAGGATGGATGCCACCGCCAGAGAGTGCGCAACGCTGCTGCTGGATGGCACGGCGTGGTCGCTGGGCAGCGTGACGGACAACGCCGACCAGCAGAACGTATCCGCCTATTACACGTCTCTGTGGGAAGCACTGAGCGCGATGGAGACCCTGTACAAGGTGCGGGTCATCCCCTATTACACCATGGACGCGCAGGGCATCCGGGACAGGCGGGTGGATGTGGTGGAGGATACGCCGGTCTACCGCGGGCGGCTGTTTGAGCCTGAGAGAGACGCCAGCAGCATACTGGTCACCTGCACCGGGGAGCCGGTCACGGTGCTGTATGCGGTGGGTGACGAGATCGAGGGACAGACGGACGTGCGGGTCACGCTGGCGGATGCGGCGTGGAGCAAGGCAGCGGGTGATCCGGCAGACAAGCCAGCGGGGCAGACGTGGCTGGCGGACGAGGATGCAATGGCCAAGTATGGGCGGCGGGAACGTGCGTTTGTGGTGTCCGGGGTGACGGATCCGGCAGAACTGATCCAAAAGACGTGGGAGGAGCTGCAGCAGGTCAAGGAGCCCAGCGTCAACGTGACGGCCACGGTGGCGGACTTGGAAATGGCGGCGGGCATGAGTCACAAGATGGTGCGGCTGGGGGATGAGTGCATCGTGCGCACCCGGCACGCGGGGGATGTGCGGTCGCGGATCATCAAGATCAACCGGGACTACGTCAATCCCCATCACACAAAATTGGAGCTGGGTGACGAGGTGCAGACCATCAGCAGCACGGTGTCCAGCCTGAGCCGGTCGGCCATCAAGACCACCCGCACCCTGACCAAGTATCAGAATGAGTTTTTGCACGATCAAAACCTGATCCAGCTCAACGCCGAGGCGATCCAGCTCAACGCCAAGGACATCCTTGCCCAGGCGGAGACCATCCGCCTCCATGGCGGCAGGCTGGATGAGCAGGGCAACTGGATCCAAAGCGCAAGCATCACCATTGATGGATTGGAAAGCAAAATTGAACTGAAGGTGGACAAGGCCGGCATTGTCAGCGCCATCAACATGAGCCCGGAGGAAATCACCATCCAGTCCAAAAAGGTCAACCTGGTCGGGTATGTGACCGCCAGCCAGCTGGAAGCGCAGTCGGCCAAGATCGACAATCTGACCAATGGCATAACAATAGCAAACGCGATCCAGACCAAGGGTCTTGTGGCAACGACCGCAAACATCTCCACGCTCAACAGCTACAGAATCGCATGGACAACGGTGACCATTGACGGTACGGAACAACGGATCCTGATTGGCATGTAAGGAGGACACATGCGGACGATCACGACAAATGACGGCAAGGTCTGGGAGGTCACCAGGTGCGGGGCGGCGGACGGTATGCTGTGGATCGAACTGGCAGCGGATGCCTGGAACGACACGGTGACGGCAGCCGCGACCTACTGGGGCAAGAGCAAGGTGACCAAGGTCATCCGCCACGACTGGGACGGCAATGACCAGGTAGCGTATAACGGATACACGACGCTGCGCCGGGTGGGCGACCTGGGCGGCGCGCTGGAAATCGTACTGGAGGAGGCTTAACATGCCACAGACACTTACCTACACCATCGACAGTGACGCGCCGCTGGCGGTGATCATGACCCCCACGCTGA
>CAZTCE010000018.1:0-3113 GCA_964612205.1 uncultured Eubacteriales bacterium
TTTATTTTACATATAGATTTTTGCAATATTTCGCAATATATATAACGCATATATTTTTCTTATCTGCATAGTTAAGTACCTTTCTGCAGATAATATAATAAATTCACCATAAATATTTGAAATACCATAAAATATTGAAAAATTGATTTATTTCCGTTTTTGTGCAATATATGCGTTGATTTATTTCCGATTTTGTGATTTTAAAGGACGAAAATGGAATTCTATACGTTCTGGTATATATGACAGGGCTACTATAAAAAGCAAGCCCCTCTCAGCTGTGTTTAGCCGAGAGGGGTAATTTTATTTATTTTCGGACTATGCAGATAACTGGGCGGAAACCATGGTCGACGTAGTCTTTACCGTCGTTTTCGTCAAAGTAAAACACGCCGGCGCTGCTCGGGTTGCTGCGACCACCCCCACGCCCGAAGAATGGATAGTACGAGAACGGGAAGGATGAGCACTCATAGCACCAGCTGTTGTTGCCGGAAGAATATGTGCTTATTTCATACACTGCATCACCATATACAAGTAAGTTGCCATTCTCATCTTTGCATAAATTATAATCATCTGACTGTGTATCCTCTCCACTACTTGTGGTAGATAAATAAATTTGCTTTGTTATCATATTTTCTATCGTTCTTGTCACTTCGCTATCATTTACTAAATTATCTTCACTGTTTTCTGGGTCATTTCCATAAGTCATTAAACTGTCATTACCATTATTTACATAGCTCGCTGTATATTCCCAAGCACCACCTGACATATCATAAATTCCGTAAATATTTCCTGTTGTGCTGGCTAGTTTACCTTGCGTTGTGTTGTAGGCGTAATCCCCACTAAATGTACTTTCGTTATACTCGTAAGCACTGTTGTAAATTTTCGAATCACCTTTTCCTGGTCCGCCACCAGTATAATAACTAGTGCATTGGTTTACCGCTAATTCATTGCCATTTCTGCCATAAACACTATAAGTTAAGTAAGCTACTGCACCCCACTCACTATTTTTCATTTGGTGTGTTCCTAAAAACTCATTCATTTTCAAACAATTTTGGTAAATATATTTATTTGCTATGCCTCTCCAACTTGTTACTGATGGCTTTGAAACCACTCTAATTTGTGTGTCACTTGTGCTTGTTTCATTTATTGCATTTAATGCGTTGGTGGTTAAAATGTTTCCTGTATCGACATCCGTTGTTCTAGCAACCCATTTTTCTCCGTTTTCTGTTGATGTTAAAATTTCTTGACTTGCCTCATATTTTGCCACCCAGATGCCGGTTAATTCCAATTTCCACTTACCTAGGCGATTGCCTTCTGTGGCTTCTTCTTGTGACATTTCCTGGAATGCTGGATGAACTATATAGTCATCTGGTAATGTTCTTATATTTCCTTGTTTATCTTTAAATTGATTATTTGATGTACCATACAAGAAAATTACATCTATATAACCATATTTTGTTTTTTCATTATTCGAACTTAACTTTGTTCTTGCTTCATCTGAATAATACGTTATCTTATAAGCATATCTTGGAATCCAAACCCAATAACTTCCATCATCTATTGTTTTGGCGTTTGCCCATCTTGGTTTTTTCGCCCACTCAACATCGTAAGTGTCTGTGCCAAGTTCATAGATGTCGTCGTCAAAACTATAATTATACAATGTTGTGTTGTAAATTATGTCATCTTCTGTTTCCGCAAGTTCAAATGAATTTGTTTCAAACTCATCGCCAGATTCATTCCAATAGACTGCTTTCATTTCACTTGTATTTAAGTATGGTCCATTTGCAACTGAGTGAATCATTGTCACCCTTACAATTCTTTCGAGGCTCATACCCGTTTTACCTGAAGAATCTGCGAGCGTATATGTTATTGTATATTTGTCAACTTTACTTGTGTCAATGTTCGTAACTGTTTCATTGTTTCTGTTTTTTATAGAAGTTGAAACTGTATAACCAAATGGAGTGTAATCTCCGCCTACATTCTTACTCATACCTGCAACCTTTACACCTGGCTCACTATAAGTTCCACCAATTTCAATCGAAACCTCACCATCGCCAACTAATTCTAAAAGTGGACGAATACGGTAGATATCCGTAGAGCCATCATCTCTCACAACATCGCTAGCCGAACCAAATACAGTCAAATAATTTTCACCACTTTCAAAAGCACGTTCAGAAGCAGTGTTTGCTACATACAAAATAGCATTTGGTAAATCCTTAAGTCTATTTGGACCAGAAATAATTTTGTTATCTGAATTTAACTTGTTTTCTGTGCCACTAAGTTTCGGTGCATCTACAAATGAATCAATGTCTTTTAAAGATATTACTGTTTTTAAATTTCTACAATCCTGAAACATCCCATATCCATCGAATTTATCAAACTTTTTGCCAAATATTATAGTTTCTAAATTATAGCATTGCCTAAACATGTAATTTGTATCTACATAATTTACTCCGTTCATCACCTTGAATTACATTATAAGTTTCACTGTCTAATGCAACTGTATCAAAATTTCTTAAATCTATTCTAGTTAGGCTTTGGCAAAGTTCAAACATACCACCCATGCATTTTACCTTGCTTGTGTCAAAATTAGTTACATCTAAACTTGTTAAACCTGAACAAAAATAAAACATACACGACATATTCGTTACTTTGCTTGTGTCAAAGTTGCTTACGTCTAAACTTGTTAAAGCTCCACAATAAGCAAACATATGCGACATATTAATTACTTTGCTTGTATTAAATCCACTTACATCCAAACTTGTTAATTTATTGCAATTATAAAACATATTATTCATATTCGTTACGTTGCTTGTATTAAATCCACTTGCATCCAAACTTGTTAATTTATTGCAATTACTAAACATATACGACATATTCGTTACGTTGCTTGTATTAAATTTAGTTACATCTAAACTTGTTAATTCTTTACAACCACTAAACATATAACTCATATTTGCAACATTACTTGTATCAAATTTAGTTACATCCAAACTTGTTAATTTGTTGCAATTATAAAACATATACGACATATTCGTTACGTTGCTTGTATTAAATTCACTTACATCCAAACTTGTTAATTTATTGCAATCACGAAACATATTGCTCATATTTGC